>JAMCWS010000379.1 GCA_023480605.1 bacterium | reverse complement strand
ACCTCTCGCAGATGGCGCGGCAGACGGGGATGGAACCCGAGGCACAGAACGTCATGGTCCTGGGGGCGGCGGCCCACGACAGCTTCCTGGAATTGTTCGACAGGATTATGAAGTTTATTTTCGTCTTTGCCGGTTTCTGCATCGCGATCGTCGTGTGCGGCCTCGCCTGGACGGCGGCGCTGCGCCTGCGCGACGGACTTGTGGAGTGGCGGCGGCTGGGCGGGCGAAGCGAGGCGCGCTGGCTGACCCGCATCGCGCGCCGCCGCCGCAAGGAGGCCGCCGACCTCATGGGCACGCGGTTGCGCGCCTTCCGCAATCCCTTCGCGGGCCCGGCCGGCGCACGCGACGGCAACGAAACGGTGCGCTACCTGTGGGAAGCCATGACGGCCTGGTGCGCCGACGCCGGCTGCCCCTGCCCGCCCGACCAGACGCCGCGCGAATTCGTCGCCGGCCAGCCCCGCCCGTTGGCGGGATTCGAGGCGCGGGCACGCTTCATCGCCGATCTATTCACGTATAGCGAGTTCTCGGGGCAGCCTTTGCCGGCCTCGGTCATGCCCGAGTTGGAGCGCTTCTGGACCGACCTCCAGGCGCACGCCGCCCGCGGCCTGTGATCTCCCCCGCGCCGGCCCGGTACGGCACGCAAGAGCACCGGGAGCGGCGGGTCCGCTTAGTGGTAACGCGAGCCATGGCACATTGCGCAACTAACGGCCGTGCCTTGGGTAATGGCGATTTTATTACGACCGAACCAGCTTTTTGACAGGATTCGATCGGCCGCGACGCGCGCTAAATTGGTTCCTTCCAACGCCAGTCCGTGGCAGGCGCGGCAGGAATCGGCGTTCCGCCAGTAGAACCACATGTGGCCATTCATCCATGTGCGGCTGTTCACGTTGTGCATGCCGTGCGGCCCTCCCATGCTGGCCGCCAGTCGCGGGTCGTGGCAGGCGTCACACTCGGCAACCGGCCCTCCGTGACGTTGGATTTCGAGCGGCGTCACGTTGTCATTGGCCGTGGGAACCTGGGCGGGCCATTCCGCGTGCGGACTGCCGTGGCACGACTCACAGGCCACGCCCCAATGGGCGTTGCTGTTACGGTAAAGTTGTCCCGGATTCTCGGCGAAACGGTCATTCAGGGCTTCGATGGGAGTGGCGGCCGAATCTTCGGGATCATAAGCGACCTGACAGACGATATCGCCGTCGAGGTTGTCGACCGCGTCCCCGGTGTGGCAGGACTGGCATTTGGGCAAGTCCGCCCAAGGCTCGCGCGTTGTGCCGCCGGCCAATGGAAAAACTCCGCCCAAGGCCAGGAGTCCGCCGTGGCAATCCTGGCAGACGATCTGCTGCGCGGACATGACGCCCCTCAGACAGTTGGTTGTTCCGCCCGGGTGACAGTTGTAACACGACGCGGCCCCGTCTTCGGATAAGATGGGCGGGTTGTCGGCACCGGGTAATTGATGGTCGAGAGTCATCCCATGGTGACTATGGATGGCGTGGGAGAGATACAAGTGACTGGCCTGGGTCGTGTTGGGGCCGGTCTGGTTCAAATCGAGGGCACGGGAATAATGACACCCGGCACACAAAACCGGCTGACCGTCGGTGTAGGTGTTGTAGAGGCGGGTGCCATTGATGCCATCATGCAGTAAGAGAATGTTTTCACGGTACTGAATGACCTGGTCGGGATTTTGGCAGAATTGCACGTTGTAAGTCTGCGCGTGCCAATCGCTGGCGCCATCCTGGCCGGTCACATGGCACGAGAGGCAATTCATCTCATTGGAATTTGGGACGACGATGTCGAGCGCGCCGAGGGATTTCCGGCCTTTGACGGCAACGGCTTTTACCCGCACCATCGGGTAGGGATTTATCAGGCCATCATCGTCCACGCAGGTAAAAGGAACGCCGGCCGCCGTGAACCAGTGATGGGCCGGATCATAAGCGCCCATCGGCTGGGGCATGTTACCGGGTCCCGGCATCAAGGCGCCAAGAATGCCCGCATCCAAGGGTTGGTTTACGCCATATAGCGGCAGGATGAACTCCCAAAAATTGGTCTTGCCTTCACTTGTCGTATTGATCGATCCGCTGGGATCGACGACACTCGAGTAAAACAGTCGACAATTCTTGTCGTCTAAAATTTTGGGCCGGAGGCCTTTTTTTATAACCTGGGCGTGAAAGACATTGAAAGGTGGCAGCAATGAAAAAACGGAAAAATCGCCGTCGTAGCAATGCATCCCCAGATCATTGAATGCGAAGACCGCGTATTTTGCCGCGGTCGAAGTGGTGGCGACAGCCGGCCTGTTTTGGACCGGCGACGATGTGGCCTGGGATTGGACTGCCTGGGAAAACGCTCCCGGCCAAGATGAAGCCGCGAGAACCAGCAGGGCAACAGATGGCCCCCTGAACGACTTGTGCTTTCTCATCGTTTCTTCCCCCATTGTGAAAATAAAAACAAGACGTGACGTTTCGACCCCCTTGCTCCGGTGTATCATGGGCCGCGTGGCAGCTCCATGGCCGTGGAGGCGGAGCCCAACAAACGGCATTCGTTCCTGGCGCGCCAATCGCGGGAAATCCCAATTGACCAATGCAAGACAGATCCAATATATATGTCGACCGGTTATCCCTAACCTTCATTTAGAGTAATAATCATTTTTTGAATCGGCAAGGAGTATCGTCGAAAATTCGACGGGGGAGACAGGGGAATTTGGCGGAAGAAGTGGATTCGATAACACAGCCAAGGTCACGATCGCTGCGCTTCCGGCCAGAACGCGCCGCGCGGGGCGATTACAGCCATTCCTTGCGCAGGATTTCGTCGGTGATTTCGATGGGCTGGCCCATTTCGTCAAGACGTTGCCTGAGCGCCGCGTCGATCTTGCCCACGACGAGCACGATGACGCGATCGGGGTGAACGTCCTTGTCGGCCGCCGCGCGCACCTCATCGGGGGTCACCGCCTTGAGCTTGGCCACGTAAGTCTGGAGGTAATCGGGCGGGTAACCGAAAGCGTCCAGGGTCATTTTCTGGCGGATGATTTTTTCGGGGGTGTCGAAGAAAAACACGAAACTGTTGATCTCGGCCTGCCGGGCCAGCGCCACTTCGTCGGGCGTCGGCGGCTTTTGCCGCAGGTCTTCGTCGATCCTGAGCATGAGGCGAAGCGCCTCGGCCGACGAGGGCACCTTGGTCATCGCCACATTGTAGAAGAGCCCGCGCACGGTGCCTTCGGTCAACATGCCGAAGACGGCATAAGCCAAGCCGCGATCGCTGCGGATCTCCTTGAACATGCGCGAGGTGAAACCGCCCGAAAGGACATTGTTAAAAACCTTGACCGCGAATTTTTCGGGGGTGAAGCGGCCGATCCCTTCGTGACCGACGTAAAGAACGTTTTGAGTCACGTCGCGCGGCACGATGTAAACCTTGGTTTTTTCGACCGGTTCGACACCGGCCTCGACGGCGGGCGGCGCCGACCCGCGCGGCAGGCGGCCGAAGGTTTCACGCGCCAGGCGCTGCGCCTCGGTCCAGTCCACATCACCCGCCAGACCCAGTTTGAGGTTCGGGCAATGGTAGAACGATTCATAAAAGGCGTGCAGGTCCGCCGTCGTGAGGGCGTCGAGCGTACGCACGGTCTGCGTCCATCCCCAGGGATTGCCCTTGCCGAAAACGAGTTGCGGGAAGAGGGCCTGGGCGACGCTCATCGGCACGTCGAGGCGCTGCTGGAGGTCGACGCGCCGCTGGCCGCGGACTTCTTCGAGTTTATCGGCCGGCAGAAGGGGGTTGGCCAACAGGCCGGCCATCAGGTTCATGCCCCAGGACAGATCTTCCTTGAGCACCGAGAGGCGCAGCCAGGTTTCCTCGCGGGTGGTTTCGGTGGTCAGAAGCGCGCCGCGATCCTCGAGTTGGCGATCGAGTTCGTCGCCGCTCAGGGAGGCGGAGCCGCCGTTGCGCCAAACGTCGGCCGTCATGGCCGCGGCGCCGACCTTGCCCGGAGGATCG
>JAMCWS010000221.1 GCA_023480605.1 bacterium | reverse complement strand
GACGGCGTGGGCGGCCGAAACCCAGTGCAAGGTGGCTGTGACCTTGCGGCCGTCGGGCGAGTCGCCGCCGCGCGTGGCCGGGTCGTAGGTGCAGCGCAGTTCGATAATCCGGCCGGCGGCGTCCTTCACGACCTGGCGGCAGGTGATGTAATAAGCGTAACGCAGCCGAACCTCGCGCTCCGGCGCCAGGCGGAAGAACTTTTTTGGTGGATCCTCGCGAAAATCGTCCTGCTCGATGTAAAGGACGCGCGAGAAGGGCACTTTGCGCGTGCCGGCGGCCGGATCCTCGGGGTTGTTGACCGCGTCCAGTTCTTCGACCTGCCCCTCGAGATACTTTTCGATCACAACGCGCAACGGACGCAGGACGGCCATGACGCGCCGGGCGCGGCGGTTCAGGTCCTCGCGCAGGCAGTGTTCGAGCATCGCCGCGTCGACGACGCTGTCGGCCTTGGCCACGCCGATCCGGTCGCAGAAGTCGCGAATCGCCTCGGGCGTGTAGCCGCGCCGGCGCAGGCCGGAGAGGGTCGGCATGCGTGGATCGTCCCAGCCCGAAACGATCCCCTCATTAACGAGCTGAAGCAGCTTGCGCTTGCTCATCAGCGTGTAAGTCATATTGAGGCGCGCGAATTCATACTGGCGGGGATGGTAGATCCCAAGCTGGTCGAGATACCAGTCGTAAAGGGGCCGGTGGTCCTCGAATTCCAGCGAACACATCGAATGGGTTATGCCCTCGATCGAATCGGACTGGCCGTGGGCGAAGTCATACATGGGGTAAATGCACCACTTGTCGCCCGTGCGATGGTGGCGCGCCCGTAGAATACGATACATCACCGGGTCGCGCAGGTTGAGGTTGGGCGAGGCCATGTCGATTTTGGCGCGCAGGACGCGCGCGCCGTCGGGGAATTTACCCGCCCGCATGCGCCGAAAAAGGTCGAGGTTTTCGTTGATCGTCCGGCCGCGCCAGGGGCTTTCTTTGCCGGGACGGGTCAGCGTGCCGCGGTATTCGCGGATCTCGTCGGCCGAGAGATCGTCGACATAGGCTTTACCGGCCAGGACAAGCTGCTCGGCCCAGGCGTAGAGCTGGTCGAAGTAATCCGAGGCGTAGTGAAGATGCTCGCCCCAGTCGAAACCCAACCAGCGGACATCCTCCTTGATCGACTCGACGTATTCCGCTTCTTCCTTGGAGGGATTGGTGTCGTCGAAGCGCAGGTGGCAGCGTCCGCCGAATTCGGCCGCCATGCCGAAGTTGATACAGATGGCCTTGGCGTGGCCGATATGGAGGTAGCCGTTGGGTTCAGGCGGGAAACGCGTCACCACCGGGCCGTCGATGCGGCCGGCCTTCAAGTCTTCCTCGATGATCGTTCGGATGAAGTTGGGGCGGCGAGTGGAGTCGGGGAGGTTCATCGTTTGAGCCTTTCGGGTTGGGCACTCGGCCGGGCGCATCCCTCGCAAGGGAGAAGCACCCATATCCGTCATGTTATAACCGTTTGCGACGGAATGGTCCACCCCAGACTGAAGATTACTCCGGCGGCCGTCCGGCGGGCGCGCCGGTTATACGCGGGAGGAGAAAAGGCCCAGGAAATGGGGGAATATCGGGGTGTTGAGGAGATGCCTTGTCTAATGAAGGAATTGCCGAATCCCCCCCATCGCCATCACATCTCTATATCTCCTTTATTTCCTCAGCTCGCCGCGTGTTTTACGGTTGCCATTCGGGAGCGGGGTGCCTAGCGTGGAAGGCAGTCCACCGCGAGGGCGCATTGCCGCATGGATGCCGCCGCCACCCCCCAAACCGCCGTCTCCCGGTCCACCACCGGCCCGCTGGCGCGCCTGGCGCGGTGGGCCGCGCGCCCGTGGTTTTGGCTGGCGCTGGCCGCGGTGGTCTATACGCCCCTCGTCGACACGGAACCCAACGCCGGCAACGTCGCCAGCGACCTGGCGGCCATCGAGAGCCTGGTGAACCGTGGAACGTTCGCCATCGACGGTTCGCCATACCTTTACACGATCGACAAGTTTCGGATCGGCGGCCACTATTATTCGCAAAAGTCGCCGCTGTTTCACTTGGCGGCGGCCATCCCGGGCTTGGCGGCGCGCGTCTGCGGCCTGACGTTCAACCACCATCCAGACGGCATCTTTCGCGTACTGACCTTCTTCATGGTCATCCTGCCGATGGGGTGGCTGCTTTGGTTGATTTACGATCACCCGTGGGTTTGTCAAAGGCGGCCGGGCGAGAGGCTGGCGCTGGCGGGCGCGTTCGCGGCCAGCTCGCTCATGACGCCCTTCGCCGTGACGCTCAATCACTATGCCCTGGCCTCGGCCTGCCTGATGATGGCCGTCCGGATCCTGACAGTGCGCGCCGCACGTGCGGATGCGCCCGGACGGCCGTTGCGTACGGGACTGGGCGTCGGGTGGTGGGTGGCGGCCAGTCTGGCGTGCGATGTTCCGCCGGCATTCCTGTTCGGGGCGGGGGTGGCCGCCGTGTGGGGATGGGGCTGGGTGCGCGGCAGACCGGGAGCGCGGCGGCTGGTGGCCGGTTTGGCCGGCGGGGTCGCGCCGATGGCGTTCTGCTACGCGGCTTTCAACATCCACCTGACAGGCTCGCCGCTGCCCATCAACACCTTCAACCTGGCCGCGTTCGAGTTTGAAGGTTCTTACTGGGCCGACGTGCGCGCGCAGGCCGAGGCCGGACACCCCGGTTATTACCAGGCGTCCTACCCCCGCCGCCTGCTGCACGCCACGCTCGGGCACAAGGGGGTCTACTGGATGATGCCGCTGCTGACGGGTGCGACCGTGGCGGCGCTGTGGCTCGCTTGGCGGCGGCGGCCGGGCTGGGGGCTGGCCGCGGCCTGGACCATTTACCTGCCGCTGACGATCGCGATCACGATGCGGTGGGCATTCGACCTGAGCGGGGGTACTTACCTTGTTCGCCATGCGCTGGCGGCGGTGGCGCCGCTCTACTGCGTGCTGGGGCATCCTGGCTTGCCACGTCCGGGCCGGGGGGGCCGCGCGCTGCTCGGGGCGGCGGCGCTATGGGGCATCCTCGTCGCCGGCGCGGGGCTCATGAATCCCTGGTCGCACAACACACTATCGGCGTGGCCGCCGCTGGAAAACATCGCCCGCTTCTGTCTCGCGCACCCTTACCGAGTGCCGACGGACTGGATTGGCGGCCTCATCCGCGAAACCTCGGTCGACCCCGCGCTGGGATGGTATGACCTTGCCCTGGCGCGGCGCGACGCGGGAGACGTGAGTGGGGCCGAGGAGGCGTTCAAGCACGCCATCGCCGTCAATCCCGGAATGAAACTGGCCTATTATCATTTGGGGATCGTGCAGGACATGAGCCGCCGGCCGGCGGCGGCGGTCGCCACCTATGAGCGCCTGCTGCGCCTGGACCCGGCCAACACGGGCGCTTGGAACAACATGGGGCTGTTCGCCCTGCACGCGGGGAGGATCGACCTTGCCGAGAAGGCTTACGGCGAATCGTTGCGCCTGGCGCCCGACAACGCATCGGCCCTGGTCGGGATGCTCTACATCGACGCGGCCCTGGGGCGGGCCGATCCGAACTCGCCCCGCCTGCGCGCCGCGCTTGAACGCTACCCCGACGACCCCCGCCTGCTGCGGATCAAGCAGGAATGGGATAAGATGATGTGAGGCGGGAGTGGGGGAACCTGGTTTGGAGTTCAAGCTTCAGCTTGATATCTTTTCCATGATCGGAGGACTGATAACTGAAGGCTGGCCGTATGGCAAGTGTCGTCTGCAAAAACAACCAGGACCTGTTTTTGACTCCACCTGTTGAATATCCCTTTTCACCAGTGTACAGCCCTCGATGGGGTATAGGATATCTAGCTGAAGCTTGAACTCCAAACTGTCCCGCTTCTGCTGAAACTGGACAATCGAGCCGTTTGAGTTAGCATCAACTCGAACGGAGGATTGACCCATGAAACAGCAGCGACGGCATCTGACGGCCGCGGAGAAGGCGGCCATCCTGCGCGA
>JAMCWS010000075.1 GCA_023480605.1 bacterium | reverse complement strand
TGGTTTTATAACATCGACTATTCCGCCCGCGGCGATATGGAGGCGCCCAGTTGCCCAATTGCCGCGGCGATTTGGCCGCGCAGGGCGTCGTAGTCCTCGAAGCGCCAGCCGTTGGGCACCTTGTGGTCGCCGCGCACGATCCTGCGGCCGTCGGGCAGCACCTCGCACGGACCGGTCCACTCGCCCTGCATCGCCACCCCCTTGCAGCCGTCGAAGGTGGCCTGATCCAGTTTGGCCTGCACGCCGGCCCAGAGCCTGTCGGCGAGAGACCTTGCGGCCGCGTCGCTCGAAGCCCGCACCCTCGCCACGGCTTCTCGCAGCGCCAGCAGATAGCGGTAATCGTCGATGCCCTCGCGGATGGCTTCGTAACCGATGGCCGGTCCGCCGGGCTCGCCGGGCGCTTCGGGATATCGGAACATCCGGGGGAGGGGAACGCCATAGGCCACGGCGGGTTGTTCCTCCTTCACCGCCGCCATGTAGGACCACTCGATAATGCCGTCGGCCCCGCTCTTCCACAAACCGAAACCCGTCATGTAGCGCAGGGGTTCGGGGTGCCAGGCGGAATAGTCGATGTTATAAAACCAGAGGCGTTTGTTGTCGGCCCTGGTTTGTTTCCTAAAAGCCAGCCAGGCCGGCATGTCCACGGGCCGGTGCCGGTCGAGCGCCGGGCCGTCGTGCAAGGTAATGACGTCGGTCAACTTGTAAAAATCAGGGGTGAAGTTGGACCACTTGCCGTTCATGCCGTCGCCCTCGGTCCGCACGCCGGGGACGGACTTGAGCAGTTCGAGCAACCGCCGGTTGAGGGCCAGGTTGTTCTCCTTCTCGAAAGGCTCGTCGATGGGCTGGTAGATAATTTCCGGCCACCCGCGCTCGCGGCCGTGCGCGGCGATCTGGCCGATCACGTCGCGCCAGGCACGCGCGAAGGCTTCGCTTTCCAGCGGCCCCGCGCTCAGGCAAAACTTCTCGACGTCGCCGCCCATGAGCCAGAGCGCCGGCCTGAGGAGTCCGTGCCGGACGCAGGTCTCGAGATTCCGCTCCAGGGGACTCCGGCCGGTCCAGTCGATGACGACCCGCTCCCCCTCGATCCGCATGGCGAGACCCGAATCCCCGCTGATGGCGATGCCCGTCATGCCATGGGCGCGCAGATCGGCGAACTTGCCGTCGACCCAGGCCGGCGATCCGTCTATCCGGGCGTCATACATGGCAAACATCACCCCGCGCGGCTCCGGCAGGCGAAACGGTCGCACGGTGAGCGCAAACGGCAGGCGCGCCGCCGTCCCGGACCCGATCCTTACTTCCACCGCGCCGGAATAAACACCGGGAGCAGTCGATTCGGGTACGCGGACGGTGATCCAGAAGGGCTGATTGCGGCCCGCCGCGACGTCGCGCGTGTCGCGCGGCTCGAGGATGCAGGGAACGTCGTGGATGACGGTTTCATTGAAAAGCCCCCAGCGCTCCTGGCCGTCGCGGGTGCGGAAGCTCACCGAACGGATTTCGAGCGCGTCGGCGGGCAGCACGCCGCCTTTGCCGGCCAAAGGTCCGGCCGTGACCTTCACGCCCTTCAGGTCGCGCAGGCCGCGCACGATCAGCACGGCCGGTTCATACTCGCCGGGGGCGGCGGCGACGGTCAGCGACGTCACCCGTTCGTCCGCAAGCGGCACCGAATTGGGGAAAACAACCCGCGGGCCGCGTCGCTGGAAGAGCATAAAGCCGCGCCGCGTTTCGGCCGCCGTGGGGGCGGGCGGCGCGGTTTCGTCTCGATAGACAGTCAGGAGTTGGACCGGCTCCGCAGCCGGCTCGACGGTCAGGTCGTCCCAGTAAAACGTGCCGCAATTAACGAAACTGTAACCGATCCACAGGCGGAGGTCGCACGTCCGCGCCCCCTCGGGAACGGCGACGCTGCCCACGTAGCGCGTCCAATCGCGGCTGGCGCCCACCGGGCAGCATTGCATCTCGCCGCCCAGCGTCGCGCCGGCCGCGTCGCGGCAGGTGATCCCGACAAAGCCCCGACTGCTGCGCACGTCGACCGACTTCACCCACACCGAGACGCGCAGAAACCGGGTTCCCTCGGGCACGGCGATGCCCTTCTGGAGCCAACTGCCGTTGTCCCGGGCCGCGGTGATGCCGCCCGTGACGCACGCCGTGCCGCCCCGCCCGGCGCGCGATTCCCAGCGCCAGGAGGGCGCGGGCGCCCCCGCCTGGTCGGGCGTGAAGGTCCAGCCCTCCAGAACGGCGGCGCCGGGAGCGGCGCCGCGGGCGGCTTCGAATCCGCCGTTGCGGGCGAACGAAGACGTGTCGGAACGTGGCGTCTGCGCGCCGGCTTCGCCGCCCCACGCCATGCAAATCAATCCGCTGAGGAGCAACAACCGAACGGCATTCATGGCAGGCCCTCCGTCGGGAGAATGCTTTTATTCCGGGGGATCGATCGTGACTATCGCGGTCCTTCACATATCGGTTTACAAAAATAAAACCACAGAGGCACAGAGGACACAGAAGCATGACACATGGATTTACACAATCATGATCAGTTCTCCGTGTTCTTCGTGCCTCTGTGGTTAATAATATAATCGCTTACGCGCCGGCGACGGTTGAAAGCCCGCGCCGGCTCGTCACGGCGTTACTCGAAGCAGCGCATCAACTCCTCGGCGAAGATCCGGTGGCCGCGGTCGTCGGGGTGGTTGATCGTGTTTTGCAGCAGCGTCTCGTAAGGCAGCCCCTCCTTCCACAGGTGCGCCCAGCGCGAGGAGGCGTCGGCGATGGCCACGTTGTGCCGGTCGCCGAATTCGTAAAGCCCCTTCACATAGGCCCGCGGATCCGGTGTCCGCATCGAGGTGACCTTCATCACGTCCATCCGCGTGAAGTGCGGCGTGATCAGGATCAATTCGGTGCCGATCGGCGCGAGGCGGTTCATGATGTCCGAATAAACCGTCTCGACCCCCGCCTCGTCCAGGCCGGCGTCGTTGACGAATTCGATTGTCAGCAGGTCGGGCTTGAGGTCGATGATGCGCTGGAAATCGATCTGGTCGGCCGGCCAGCGCGGATTCTGCTTGAAAAACTCCTCATTGAATTGGCCCAGGCGCAGCCACTGGGACGAATTGCTGCCGCCGTAACTGATGTTGCAGATATTGATCTCGGGGTGCGGGAACTTGTCGCTCAGCATCCGGCGGAACTGCTCGACGTATTTCATCGCCGGCGTGCTCGAGTTGCCTCCGACCGTCACCGAATCGCCCCAGCAGACGATCCGCACCGGTTTGCCGGCGGCGATTTTCGCCATCGTTTTCGGGATCCGCCCCGGCGTCGAGCGGGTTTTCGCCATCGCCTCCGTCTCCAGGATCGGGTAGACGTTCTCGTCCGTGAGCGCCGTGGCGCGATAAGGAACGAAGACGTTCAGCAACCGGACGGCGCCCGGCGCCACGTCGGGGGGCGGCGGGACGGCGATGTCGGACTTGCCCCTCGCCAGCGAGGCGCGCCCGGCCGCGTCGACCGCGACCGTATCCAGCCGCATCAGCCCGTAGCGATAGCTGGCATAGACGGTTTCGAAGGGCTTGACCGAGGGCTCCGGCCCGATGCCCACCATGCCGAAGTGGTCGTCGACGATATAGTCCTTGCCGCCGGCCAGCGGCGGCCCCCCGGGCGACTTGCGCATCGTCAGCGAACCCGGGACGAGCGCGCCGATGGCGTTGATGCCCGGCGTGCGCAGGCCCTGGAGTTTCGTGCCCTGGGCCCACCCCTGGGGGGGATGAGGCCCGAGCCTCAGCGCCTCGTCCCTGACCTCGATGATCTCGCCCGGGTCGATTTCGAATGAGGCGGTTTGCAAGACCTTGACGGCCTTGCCGCCGGCGTCGTAATCGCCGGCGGGGATGGTGAGCGTGCGGCCGGATACGGTGATGTTTTTCATGCCGGGCGCCTCGGCTTTGGAATCGGTCATGTGGAGTGTCAGCAGACAGCAGGCAAGCAGGCCGAATCCGGCCCGCGCCAGTCTTTTGGTTCCCT
>JAMCWS010000353.1 GCA_023480605.1 bacterium | reverse complement strand
GTTCGTGGACGATTCGACCGCAAAATCGACGCCCCCGTCCGCCGCGGGTTTGCGCGCGACGGCCAGGCTCCCCATGCGCCGGTTCTGCCGGTAAAACTCCGGATCGTAATTGGGCGAGCCGACCCACTGGACGATGTCGTAGGTCGCCTTCCACGTACCGCTGGCCGGGAAGGCCGCGGCGGGCGGCGCATACTGCACCAGGTAAGCGGCCATCATCTCGAGCGAATCGTCGAGGGGCCGCCCGGCGGCGTCCTTGGGCGGTGCGGTCAGGCTGATGGATTCGAGCGCCGGCCGGACGGACCCGCCCGCGTCGGATTGGGCCTGGCCCGGCAAGGCGAGCAGGTCAAAAGCCACGAACGACAGGCTAATCCTGACGCCCCCGAGCAGGAATTCCCGTCGCCGCAACCGGTTCGCCGCCGGTTCGCTTTCGTCGTGTCTCTTAAGCGGCATGGCTGTTTTTCCTCTCCTCGTTTAGGTCCTTTATGTCCTCTAGGTCTTTTGGGTTCCTTAGGTTTTTTGGGTCCTTTGGGTTCGCCCCCCTACGAGTATCTCCCGTAACGATCGGCCAAATCCGCCACGCGGCGCACTCGCTCGCGCAGGGCGTCCGGCGGCACCTGGTCGGCCACGCCCAGGACGCAGCGCCGGTCGCGGCGCATCACTTCCAGAACCTCGATCGTGTGGCGGTCGAATTCCTCGTCGCTCACCAGGGGCGTAAAGTAAACTCCGGGCAAACCGCCCCAGAGGATCGGACCGGGACCGGCCAGCGCGCGCCATTCACCGACGGGCAGGTCGCCCACCGGCGCCGGCGTGAGCGCCTCCAGCACGTTGAAGCCGACCGCGCCTTCTTCGCGCAGCAGTCCCCGCAGCGTGCCGTCGATATGGATGAATGAATGCTTGCCGGCGGCCCGTATCCGTCCGACCCACTTCTCCTGACACCGGCGCATGTGCGTTTCAAACAAACGTCTGCCGACCATTTCCGACGACAGGTTCTCGGGGATCATCACGCATTCGGCCGGCGAGGCCACGGCCAGTGTTACCGCTTCATCGTGTTTGGCCTCCATGATGCCGAGGGTCGCGACCAGATCGTCGGGCGCCGTCGCGGCCAGCAGGGCGAGGGTCTCGATGCCGGCCTCCATCGCCACCAGTTGCATGAAGGGCGTTCTGGGCGTGTAGACCAGCACGATTCCCAGATCCGCGACCTTTGCCCGCCGGCACTCGGCCAGCGCGTAGTCCGCCGTGTAAGATGTGCGCTCATAGATATGGCGCAGGATCGGCAGGTCGTCGGCCGACTTGACCAGATGCTCGGTCGGGGCGCCGGCGAAGGATTCGGGCAGCCAGGTCCACTTTTCGCGCAAGGTGCCCAGGGGCGTGCGGAGCGAGCGGTAATGATCGTCGCCCTCGGCCCACGTCCGTACCTCGATGGTGGGGTCGTAGTGGGTTTGAAAGGGGAAATAACCCTGCAGATAAAATCCGACGCGCAACTCGCGATGGAATTGGAAATACGCGTCGGATTGTTGGAAATCCGGCGCCACCTCGCCCCGGCGGGCCATCGCGCCGGCCCAATAGGTGAGATCGCCCAGCCATGGCACGCGGTCGGGCACGCCCCCTTCGAGTAAGGCCAAAATCCGCTGGCGGTCGTTCATGAACGGGCTCCTCGCGGTTTACGGGGCCTTGCCCCCTGCTCCTTCCAGCGTTCGATCATCTTGATCATCTGCGGCGCATAGTGAAGCGTCGCTTCGTGTTCGTCCATCGTTTTCTTGAGCCGGGTCACCGCCGCCGCATAATCCGGCTCGCGGGCCACGTTCGTCATCTCCCAGGGATCGTTTACCAGGTCGTAGAGAGTGTATTCCCCCGTCACCCGGTCGTTGATGAGCTTGAGCTCGGGGGTGCGGATCAGCCGCTGGCGCCCGCCCATCCCCGCCGCCGGCGCATAAGGACGCCAGGCGGGGTCTTCGCCACGCACCAGCGGCCGCAGGCTCAGGCCGCGCGTCCCGGGCAGGGGATCGACGCCGGCGTAGTCGCAGATGGTCGCCGTCACGTCGATGCCCGAAACCATGTGGGTCGCGTCGCGCCGCCCCTCTTTTACGGCCGGGTCGACCAGCACCAGCGGCACGATGACGCAATGATCGTAAGAGGTGCCCTTGCCGCAGAAATAATGTTGCGTCATCCCTTCGCCGTGATCGGCCGTGAAGATGAGCAGCGTGTTGTCGGCGAAGCGGGAGTTGGCCAGGGCGTCGCAAACGCGCCGGAATACAACATCGACCATCTCGGTGAACCGGTAATAACTGTAAATGTAATATCGCCAGTCCAGGTCGCTCCACTCGCCCCGCGTCCAGTCGGGCATTCCGACCCGGTGGTTGGGCGGCAGGGGCGGCAGGTCGTCGGCCATCTTGCCGGCCAGGCTGAATTTGCCCGCCCCACACGGATTGAAGCACCACATGCAGATGTCGTGGGGATTGAGCAGGCCGATGTTGAGGAAGAAAGGCTTGTCACCCACGCGCCCGGCCAGAAACGCCTCGGCCGCCCGCGCCGTGTATGCGTCGCCGTATTCCCCGTAACCGTGGCCGTTGAATTGAACGTCGAAGCTTTCTCCCGCCGGCTTGGCCACGTGCCACTTGCCCATGTAGACCGAGTCGTATCCCCCCTTGCGCAGCAGGGGGCCGAGGTCGGGCAACGATGGATCGATGTTGTATTCCGGCGCGTTGGTCAACTGGCCGTGCTCCTCGGCCAGCAGACCGGTGTACCAACTGGTGCGCGCCGGCATGCAGACGGGATCCGTGGCGCAACTGTGGCGGAACGAGACCCCCCGCTCGATGAGCCGGTCCATGTTGGGCGTCGAGGCATGACGACAGCCATTAGCCCCGATCGCGAGAGGATTGAGCTGGTCGACGTGCAGGAAAATGATGTTGGGTCGGGCCATGGCCGATCTCCTCAGGCTTCGATTTTCGTCAGGGCGATCGCCAGCAGTCCCGCCGTGGCCAGCAGTGGCCGGCCGTCGCCGTCCAACCAGTAGTGGGTCGGTTGCGTGCCCGCGCCGGTTTGCAGGAATCCGTGGAACCGGTAAGGCTTGCCGTCGAGGCTCATCTCGAGCGTGCCGCAGGGCGCCAGGCGTTGCCGCGGCCGGTAGGACGTCAGGTCGTGCAACAGGTCGAACTCTTCGCCCAGTCCTTCCCCGGCAGCCCCGGCCGAACGCAGTGCGTCCATGACGGCCCACTGGGGCGCCACGGGGCGGCCGGTCGCGAAACGGCGCTTGCCGGCCGCACTCGCGATCTCCAACACGCCATCCTTGTGAACGCCTTCCTCACTCAAAGCCTCGTGCGACGCGGCGGCCTGCGCGGCCGACCCGCCGACGCGGCGCTTTTCGTAATCGGCCTTCCAGTTTGTGAGGCGCGGCAGCGGTTCGGCCGTGCACTGCATCGTCGCTTTGATGAGGCTGTCGAAGCCGTACATTCGGATGGCATAATCCATGTCGTACCGGATTCCCTCGCCGGTCTCGCCCGGGCGCCGCGTCACCGCCAGGTGCCCCATCACGGCGTTGCGCCGGTAATACTCCTTGTCGTAACTGGCCGAGCCGACCCACTCGACGAGGTCGTAGGTGGCCGTCCAGCCGCCGCCGGCGGGGAAAAGGCGGTCCGGCGGCGCGTATTGCACCATGTAAGCGGCCAGCACCTCGAGCGAATCGTCGATCGCGGGCGGTGCCGTGAGGCTGATTTCGCTCAGCGGCGGACGCCGCCCCCGCGCCGCGCCGCCCGCCTGACTGGACGCCGGCTGGGCGTACGCCCCGCCGGTCCACAGGGCTCCGGTCGCCGCAAGCGACAGGCTCGCTTTGATTCCACCGAGCAGGAAATCGCGCCGGCGCACGAGCCGTTCTCCGGCGGGTGGCTGCTCGCCGTCTGAGTTGGGCATCATCATAATGGATTCGCGCCTCCAATCGAAGCCGGTTGCGAAACGAAGGAATTTGACCATCAATACCCCAGATCGGACGCGGCGGCAAGCGAATCATATCTC
>JAMCWS010000369.1 GCA_023480605.1 bacterium | reverse complement strand
GGCCGCCCCTCACCCAGCCGTTGCCGCGGCTCCAGAAGACTTTCTTCCCGTTGGCCTCGCGTTTCTCGAAATACCGGTCGTCGCGATAATATAGATGTTCGTCAGGGTCGTAAAGGTAATCGGAAGTCTTCCACCAGTTCGCCACCATGAAATCCAGGTAGCGCGCGTCGCCCGTCGCCGCCCAGAGTCGGATCCACGCGGGAGGCGCCATGAACAGGGCGTCGCACCACGACCAGCGTTTGCAGCATTCCTCGAAGGGCTGCTTAAACTCGAGCGTCCCCTCGGCCGGATGGGCAAGAATGTCGTCGAATCGTTCGCGAAGCGGCGCGATCATCGCCGGGTCGCGGTAAAGCTGATACATCTCGACGTACATCTGTCCGACGCAGTGGTCGTCGGCGTGCCAGACGCGCGGGCCGGGCTGCCAGCCGGTTTTCCGGCCGATATCCATCATCGCCTCGCGGTAGCGGGGTTCGGGCGATAGGTCGCCCAATGCCGTTATGCCGTTGTAGAGCGCCCCGACGGTCCAGTCGGTTAAGGGATGCTTCGAGGGATTGGCCAACTGCCAATCGGCCACCTGCTGCATCACGTTCAGCACGTCGGTGGATTTCATGCCATTGTCTCTCCTGTTAACGCTCGGATCTATGATCGCGTCTTCCCACGGACGCGCATCCGTGATTGAACACCCGGCCGCGAGGAACGCGGCCGCGAGCGCGGCCAATCGTAGCCATCGGTTTTTGTTCATGGGTCAAGGCTCCCTATCGCGCCAGGCGAATCAGCGGATGACGCGCGCGCCGCGTGCGCCGATGGCGGCCTCGACTTCCTTGAGCGTCGCCATCGATGTGTCGCCCGGAGTGGTCATGGCCAGCGCGCCGTGCGCCGCGCCGTATTCGACGGCTTCCCGCGGCTCCTTGCCGGCCAGGAAGGCGTAGATCATGCCCGAAGCGAAGCCGTCGCCCCCGCCGACGCGATCATAGATCTCCAGGTTCTCGCGCATTCGCGCCTCGTGAAAATCGCCGCGGGCCCAGAGGATGGCGCCCCAGTCGTTGCGCGTGGCGGTGCGAGCGTTGCGCAGGGTCGTCGCCACCACTTTGAAATTGGGATAGGCCTGCGTGACGCGGGTGATCATCCGCTGGAAATTGCGGGGGTCGATCTTCGAGATCTGCTCGTCGAGTCCCTCGACCTCGAAACCCAGCGCCGTGGTGAAATCCTCTTCGTTGCCGATCATCACGTCGACGTAGCGGGCGATCCATCGGTTGATCTCGACGGCGCGCTCTTTGCCGCCGCGCGATTTCCAGAGCGAGGCGCGGTAGTTAAGGTCGTATGAAATGATCGTACCGGCGGCGCTGGCCGCTTCCATGGCCTCGGCGACGACCTGGTGGGTCGTTTCGGAGAGGGCGGCGAAGATGCCGCCGGTGTGAAACCAGCGCACCCCGTCCTTGCGGAAAATCGTGTCCCAGTCGATGTCGCCCGGCTTGAGTTGCGAGGCGGCCGAGTGGCCGCGGTCGGAGCAACCCACGGCCGGCCGGATGCCGAATCCGCGCTCGGTGAAGTTGAGCCCGATGCGCGCCTGGCGGCCGATTCCGTCGAAGGGCATGGTGAGCACGTGAGAGAGATCGACGCCCCCCTGGGCCATCAGGTCCATGAGCAGGGCGCCGACTTCGTTGTCGACGAGGGCGGTGGCGACGGCCGTGCGCAGGCCGAAGCCCTTGGCCAGGGCGCGGGCGACGTTATACTCGCCGCCGCCCTCCCAGACGTCGAAACGGCGCGCCGTGCGGATGCGGCGATCGCCGGGATCCAGGCGCAGCATCACTTCGCCCAGCGACAGCAGGTCGAAGCGACACTCCTCGCGCGGACGCAGATCGAAAATTGCCATCAGAGGGGTCCTTTCATCGATTCCGGTGGCTCTCGCAAAGACGCCAAGGCGCAAAGCCCGGAGAATGAAATGCCTCGTCATGGTTCCGATTCAGAAGGGACTCATCGGTGACGACATGGCGTCGATCAGCCATTCAGGTCGGCCTTTACCTCGGCGATGATTTCGAGAGTTTCGCGGACGCGCGCGGCGATGGCCGCGAAATCGCCGGCGTCGACCAGTTCCTTGGTAATCAGGTTCGAGCCCATCCCCAGGCAGACCGCGCCGGCCTTGAGCCATCCCGCGATGGACTCGGGCGTACACTCGACGCCTCCCGTCGGCATGAGGCACGACCACGGGCAGGGCCCCAGAACGGCCTTGACGAACGGGGGGCCGCCGACCTGGCCGCCGGGAAAAATCTTGACGATTTCGCAACCGAGTTCCTCGGCCTGGGCGATCTCGCTGGCGCTGCCGCAACCAGGGCAGTAGGCAATCTTGCGCCGGTTGCAGAATCGGGCGACTTCGGGGTTGAGCACCGGCCCGACGACGAAATTGGCGCCAAGGGCGGCGTAGAGCGCGGCCGTCGGCGCGTCGCCGACCGACCCGACGCCCAGGATGGCGTCGGGACGCCGCGCGCGCAGGTGGAGTTCCAGGTCGCGGAAAACGTCGATGGCATGGTCGCCCCGGTTGGTGAATTCGATCACGCGCCCACCGCCATCGACGCACGCTTCGGCGATCCGGCACGCCGTGGATGAATCGGCGTGGTAGAAGACCGGAATGAGCACCCCGTTCAGCATCGCGCCCAGCACCTCGAATCGCTTGAAGCGGGCCATCGGCGTATCTCCCTTAATGATTTGTCAAGATCGCTTCATGCCTTTCATGCCGTCGAGGGCGATAAATAATCTTTCCCCCCGAGGCAAGCAAGCAAATTCATCATGGATAACTCATTGGATTTCATTGAACGTACTGTATTTATAACTTACATACCATTCCCGGCGAGCGGCGGCGATGAAGCGGCCGGACAAACTCTCATCGTGACGGCGGTTTCGCGCCGTCCGGCCGGTGGGCGGGAGGCGGGGGCGCATCCGGCTCGCGCTTGAGCAACACCGGCAGATGGTCGGGCGGCACGTCCACGTGGCCGCTCTCGCGGTAGCGCGCGCGGCGCCCGCCGGGCAAGATGAATGAAAGCTCGTAGTCGCCGGCGCGGACACGGGGGCCATAGTCCGGCGGCGCGCCGGCCAGCCATCCCTCGAGCACGATGTAATCCGGCCGGAAGCGATCCACCAGTTGCGGCAGCCGCCCCAACGCGTCGGGATCTCTCAGCGTGTGAATGAGGCCGTGGGTGTCGACGACGCGCACGTCGCTCAGGTAGCCCATCTGGCCGATTTCGTTCATGAGCACCGACTGACCGGGCGCGACCTGGCGGCGCAGCAATTGAGCCATGCCGGCATAGGCGCGCGACTTGTCTCTCGCCCAGCGGGTGTCGGCCTGGCCGTAAAGATTCATGGCGCAGAAAACGGCGAGAGCGGAGACCGTCGCGAACTCGCGCCAGCGTCCGCCCGGGGGCGCCGGCGCGGCCGAATTCGCGGCATCCGGGGGGACATTCCGGAAAATGGCGCCGACGGCGGCGACCCCGATCCCCGCGCCGAGCGAGATGAGCAACCAGAGGGGATAAAAATACCACCCGTAATGGCCCGGCACCCCCAGCAGGCGATAGGCCCCGACGTGCAGGACGGCCCAGGCGGGCACGATCCAAAGCCTCGGCCGCGCGGTCAGCAAACCCAGCCCCACAAGCGCCACCGCGCCCGCCGGCGGCTCGAACAGCGTCCGGCGCAGCAGCCAGCGCAGTCCGGCGCCCAAAGTCAGCCAGCCGGAAAAAGCGCGCGGGTCGCCCGTGGCGAGCCAATGGCCTTGAAGACGCTTGACCTCAAGCGTGTTGGGCAGCGCCGAACCGAACGCATGGATCAGCCACCCCAACCAGGCCATGGCCATGGCGCCCCCGGCCAACGCGTAGATGTAGAAGTCACGCCGTGAGCGACGCAACCAGAGCGCCGCCCAGAGGAGCGCCGCCAGGGCGAAATCGGCGCGCACCGCCGTCCCGGCGGCGCAGGCCACGGCGCACGCGGCGGGACGATGGCGCTGAAACAGCCACCCCGCGCAACGAAT
>JAMCWS010000391.1 GCA_023480605.1 bacterium | reverse complement strand
GGCGATCTGCGCCGTCTGCACGCCCGACTACATGACCGTCGCCGAAGACATGAGTTACAACAACGGGCCGATGCTTTCGCAGGCGCTTTTCGAGGAATTCATGACCCCCTATTACCACCGGATCATTCCGGCGCTCAAAAAGCGCGGCATCGTGCCCGTCGTCGACACCGACGGCGACGTGACGATGGCCGCCCCGTGGTTCGAGGCGGCGGGGGTCGAAGGCATCCTGCCGCTGGAACGCCAGGCGGGGGTCGACATCGCGCGCCTGCGCGCCGCACACCCGCGGATGCGGTTCATCGGCCACTTCGATAAAATGACGATGAACCGGGGCGAGGCCGTCATGCGCGCCGAGTTCGAGCGCCTGCTGCCGACGGCCGCGGGCGGGGGGTTCCTGATCAGTTGCGACCACCAGACGCCGCCCGGGGTGTCTTACCTGGATTACCAGCTTTATCTGCGGCTGTTCCGGGAATACGCCGCCGAGGCGGGGCGCCTCTCGCGCGAGCGGCCGGCGCCGGCCGGCGTCGCCGCAACGGCGGACGCCACCGCGCGCGCCGTTGCACGCTAGAGGGCGGCGGCGCGGAATCGTTACACCTTCCGGCGCGCGGGGGCCGAGGCATAGGGCCGCCCGCGCCGCAACGGCGCGCCGGGCAACCGGCGTGGATCGCTCGGGGACAAACACCGCATTGACGACGCATCTCCGGGGAAGCGCGGACCGCTGAACGTGGATCTCAACCAAGTCGGACAGACCTGGCCGCTTGTGGTCTATTTTCTCGCCGTGCTCGCCCTCGTCGGCGGGATGATCGGATTGTCTTTCGTGCTGGGCGAGCGCCGCATGGGGCGCGTGACGGGCCAGCCTTACGAGTCGGGCATGCCGCCCACGGGCTCGGCGCGCCGCAACGTCGACGTGCGCTTTTACCTGGTGGCGATGTTCTTTGTCATCTTCGACATGGAAAGCGCGTTCGTTTTCGCCTGGGCCGTGGCGCTGCGGCCGGCGGGCTGGGCGGGCTGGACGGCGATGGCGGTCTTCATCGGCCTGCTGGGATTGATCCTGGCCTGGCTCTGGCGCGCCGGGGCGTTGGAATGGGGGGGAAATAATGAATTGCAAATTCCTGATTACGAATGATAAATTAATATAATAAGATAATATATTATACTTTATTTTTGTAATATAAAATATGCAGTCCGTAATTCACCTTCCCGGAGGGGGCGATGAGCTTGAGTGAGCAAAAACCCGAAAAGCTCCTGGCCGAGGGAACACCGGCCATTCCCATCGGCGAGGGTGCATTCGAGCGGGCGTTGCGGCACGGCCTCCTGCTGGCCCGCCTGCAGGACCTGCTGGCCTGGGGGCGCAAGAACTCGCTCTGGCCGTTTAACTTCGGCCTGTCGTGCTGCTACGTCGAAATGGCCACCAGCCTGACCAGCCGTTATGATATCGCCCGTTTCGGAGCCGAAGTCATCCGGGGCACGCCGCGCGAGGCCGACGTGATCGTCATTGCCGGCACCGTGTTCCACAAGATGGCCCCCGTCATCCGGCGCCTTTACGACCAGATGCTCGAGCCGCGCTGGGTCATCTCGATGGGCTCGTGCGCCAACTCCGGCGGCATGTATGACATTTACAGCGTCGTTCAGGGCGTCGACACGTTTCTGCCGGTGGACGTCTACGTGCAGGGCTGCCCGCCCAGCCCCGACGCGTTCATGAAGGGCCTGTTGCGCTTGCGCGAGGCCGTCGGCGGCGAACGGCGGCCGCTTTCCTGGGTGGTCGGTCCGCAACGGATCGAGCGCCCCGTTTTACCGTCGCTGCGCGAAGAGCGGCGCGAGCAGCGCCGCCAGACCAGCCGCCTCCGTCCGCCCGACGAGGTGTGAAGAAGGCCGGCCTCGTTGGAAAGCGGCCATGACGGCGGGACGATGGTTGACGTATAGCTCGTGATCGTAATCGTGCTCGTGATCGTAGCCGTTCGCACCGGATGGTGATCGATGCAATCGAGTCCCGACAGCACACTCGACGACCTGCGCGGGCGCCTGGGCCCGGAGGCCGTCACGGCGCAGCCGGCCGCCGACGGCATGCCCACTTATTGGGTGGCGCGCGACCGGTTGCCGGATGTGTTGCGTTACTTTAAACACGAGACCGCCCCACCCTTCGCGATGCTCTTCGACCTGACGGCCATCGACGAGCGCAGCCGCCGCCACCGCGCCGGCCGGCCGCCGACCGATTTTACCGTCGTCTATCATCTGCTCTCGCTCGAGCGGGGCGATTTCGTGCGCCTCAAGGTGGCCCTGCGCGGCGAGCGCCCCTCGCTCCCCTCGGCGACCGCGCTCTGGCCGGCGGCCGACTGGTATGAGCGCGAGGTTTGGGACATGTTCGGCATCGTCTTCGACGGCCACCCCAACTTGCGTCGCATCCTCATGCCGCGCCACTGGCGCGGCCATCCCCTGCGCAAGGAACACCCGGCGCGCGCCACCGAAATGGGGCCGTCGACACCCGCTTTCGCGCCACCCGAACTGACGCCCGAGGCCGAGGAGGAGGAACTCAAGTTCCACCCCGAGGAGTGGGGCCTGGCGGCGCGCGGCGACGGCGTCGAAACCATGTTCCTCAACCTCGGGCCGCAACACCCCGGCACGCACGGCGTGCTGCGCCTGGTGGTGCAACTCGACGGCGAAACGATCATCGACGTCGTGCCCGAGATCGGTTACCACCATCGCGGCGCCGAGAAAATGGGCGAGCGCCAGTCGTGGCACACCTATATCCCTTACACCGACCGTGTCGATTACCTCGCCGGAGTGCTCAACAACCTGGCTTACCTCGAAAGCCTGGAAAAACTGTGCGGCGTCGAGGTTCCTCCGCGGGGGCGCATGGCGCGGGTGATGCTGTGCGAACTGTTCCGCATCGCCAGCCACCTGGTCTGGTATGGCACCTTCGCCCAGGACGTGGGCGCGCTCTCGCCGGTCTTTTTCATGTTCAACGACCGCGAGCGGATCCTCGACATCATCGAGGCGGTCACCGGGGCGCGCATGCACCCCGGCTGGCTGCGCATCGGCGGCCTGGCCGACGACCTGCCGCGCGGCTGGGACGGCCTCGTGCGCGACTTCCTCGCCTACATGCCGGCGCGGCTGGACGAATACGACCGCCTGGTGATGCGCAATCTCATCTTCCGCAAGCGCACGCAAGGGGTGGGGACCTGCACGGCCGCCGAGGCCGTCGAGTGGGGCGTCACCGGCCCCAACCTGCGCGCCTGCGGCCTCGCGTGGGACCTGCGCAAGCGGCGCCCCTACGGCGGCTACGAACAATTCGAGTTCGAGATCCCGACGGCCGACCGCGGCGACTGCTACGACCGCGGCACGGTGCGCGTGGCCGAGATTCGCCAGAGCCTGCGCATCATCCGTCAGTGTCTCGATGGCATGCCGCCGGGCCCTTACAAAGCCGACCACCCGCTGGCCGTGCCGCCGCGCAAGGAGCGCACGATGCACGACATCGAAACGCTCATCACCCACTTCCTGGCGGTCGGCTGGGGGCCGGTCGTGCCCCCCGGCGAAGCGCTTGTGCCGATCGAGTCATCCAAGGGCCAGTATGGTTATTACCTGGTCAGCGACGGCGGAACGATGTCGTATCGCACCCGCATCCGCAGCCCATCGTTCGCGCACATGCAGGTCCTGCCGCGCCTGGCCCGCGGCGCGATGATCCCCGACCTGCTGGCCATCCTGGGCAGCATCGATTTCGTGCTCGCGGACGTGGACCGGTGATTCTGGAGGATAACGCCCATGATTTGGAAGACCACATCCCGACCATCTCGTGCTCGTGTTCGTGATCGTAATCGTAATCGTAATCGATTTCTTGAGCACGAATGGTTACATCGGACGGCGGCAATAACACGATATGACGCGACGGCACTATGACACGACGGCAATTCGGCGACGAGGTCGATCACGAGAATGAGTTCGATTACGAGCACGAGCACGAGATGGGGGAGAGGCGATATGGGAATTTGGGCCGGAACTGGCAGGCGGGGGAGGCTGGTGGCCATT
>JAMCWS010000144.1 GCA_023480605.1 bacterium | reverse complement strand
GATCCCGGCCGGGGCCGCGCCATGATCCCCATCCGCATCTCCACCAGCGACGGCGTGCCGATCTACCTCCAGATCGTCAACCAGGTGAAGTACCTCGTCGCCTCGGGCCGCCTGGCCGAGGGCGACCAGCTGCCGCCGGTCCGCCGCCTCGCCGAGCAGCTCATCGTCAACCCCAACACCGTCGCGCGCGCCTACCGCGAACTGGAGGCGGCCGGCGTGCTGACGACGCGGCGTGGCGCGGGAGTCTGGATCGCCGGCGGCCCTTCGCCGCTGGCCCGGCGCGAAAAAAACCGCATCCTGGCCGGCCGCATCGATCAACTGCTGGCCGAGGCGCGCCAGATGGGCCTGGAACTCGACGACCTGATCGACCTGCTGCGTGAACGCGGCCGCCTGATCGAATAGGGAAGGGAGCCAGCCACGAAAGCATACGAAAAGACGCGGAATAAACACGATACGGGCGCGACCTGAACGAGGAGGAAACCGGATTATTCCATCATCAGGAGACAAGGGGACATAGGGAGACATGGGAACTGATGGAGACATGGGGACGCAATTCGCGGAAGCGATCGCGCCATGACCGCCGGTTTCCCATGCTGGGAATAATAAGGTCCGAGTCTCCCTGTCCCCAACCCGTCCCCCTGTCTCCTCGTATGAAATCCCGGCGGGCGATTACGCCAAATCCGAAATGTAACATGATTGCCGATTCCTGCATTTTCGTGTGCTTTCGTGTGTTTTCGTGGCAAAACAACTGGTTTTTCACTGTCCAAAGGAGCGTGGCGCCATGGTGACCGGCGAAACCGAAAACGTGATCGATATCAACGAGCTGACGCGCCGCTTCGGCGCCCTGGACGGCGGCGGCGGTGGCAAGCGGCCCGCCCTCGACACGGTCAGCCTGGCCGTGCCGCGCGGCGGCGTCTTCGGCCTGGTGGGCGAAAACGGCGCCGGCAAGACGACCCTCATCCGCCACGCCCTGGGGCTGTTCAAGGCCCAACGGGGCCAGGTGCGCGTCTTCGGTCTCGATCCGGCGCGCTGGCCCGAACGGGTGTTGGCGCGCGTCGGCTACCTCTCCGAGGACCGCGACTTGCCCGACTGGATGCGGGTGGGGGAACTCATGAACTACACGCGCGCCTTCTACCCCGGCTGGGACGACGCCTACGCCGAGCAGCTCCGCCGGACCTTCGACCTGGAGCCGGGCGAACGCGTGAAGAGCCTCTCGCGCGGCCAGCGCGCCAAGGCCGGCCTGCTCGCCGCCCTCGCCCACCGGCCCGAACTGCTCGTGCTCGACGAGCCCTCCTCGGGCCTGGACCCGGTCGTGCGGCGCGACATCCTGGGCGCCATCATCCGCACGGTGGCCGACGAGGGGCGCACGGTGCTGTTTTCTTCACACCTGCTCGAGGAGGTCGAGCGCGTGGCCGACCGCGTGGCGATGCTTCACGCGGGGCGGCTGGTGCTGAGCGCGCCGCTCGACGACATCAAAGCGTCGCACCGGCGGCTCGTGCTGCGCTTCGTCGACGTGCGCCCGGCCGCGCCGGCGCTGCCGGCGGCGCTGGCCGTCGAGGGCGAGGGGCGCGACTGGACGGTCCTCTGCGACGGCCGACTGGAGGAGGTTCGCGCCGCCGCCGCGTCCTTGGGCGGCGAGGTGGTGAGCGAGTACGTCCCGACGCTCGAGGAAATCTTCGTCGCCCGCGCGCGCGGCTGAATCGGGTGGCGAGGGATAAGCGAAGCCAATTTAACCACAGAGACACAGAGGACACAGAAAATTCAATTTCAGTCAGGAACCTGATGAACGCGCCTTCGATTGGGCATTCATCTCTCTGTGCCTCTGTGTCTCTGTGGTTGATATTCAATCGTGATTTGGCTGCGCCTGGTCTTATTGCGGCTGAATGATACATTCCCGAAGCATGGAAAGGAACCCCCCAATGCGCTCCATCCTTTCGGCCCTGGCCTGGGAATTCTGGATGAAGGCGCGCTGGCGGGCGCTGCTGGCCGTCGGCGCGAGCGCCGGCTTGTGCGCGCTGATCGTTCATGGAATCTCGATGGGGAACGATTCTCCCGACCTCCCCAAGTTCGCCGTGATGATCCGGAGCCTGATGTCGACCCTCGACATCTTCGCCTTCGTCGCCTTCATCCTAATCAGTCAGAGCGACGTCGAGGGGCGCCACACGGGCTTCATGGCGCGGCTCTACGCCCTGCCGTTGGCCACCCGTCCGCTCGTGGCAATGCAGATGATCCTGGGCGCCGGGACGGTTTTCCTCATGAGCGCGGCGACGACGCTGTTGTTCGCGGCCTATTGCGGCGTCTATCTCTCGCCGTGGGGTCTGGCGCTTTTCGCGGCGCTGGCCATGGCGTGGAGCCAGGCGATCGTCTGGGCACTGCCCGATTTCCGGTTCGGGCGCGTCGCCGCCATGGCCGCCGTGTGGAGCGGGCTGATTTATTCCCACGTCCTCACCATCGAGTGGATGAAGGAAATGGATGCGGCCGCGCGCGAAATCCCCATGGTCTGGACCGGATGGCCTCATGGCGGCGGGGATCGTCGCGGCGTATGGCGTCGCCGTCTGGGGCGTGGGACGCGACCGCCGGGGCGACGCGCAGGGCCTGGTGGCGCTGCGGACGCTCTGGGCGCGTTGGCGCGCCGGCCGGCCTTGGCGGACGGCGCCCTTCGCCTCGCCCGCCCGCGCGCTCTTCTGGGCCGAGTGCCGCCAGAAGCTCTATTTCATGCCGCTGGCGATTGGTGTATTTGGCTTTTTCTTCGTATTGCTGGGTGCTCTCAGAGTGTCACGACCACCGGAAATGTTGGAACTATTACTTGGTGTTGTCGTGTTCGGTCCACTCTACGGCGCGTTCTTTTTCGGCCTGTTGCTCGGGCGCAGCGGCGGATTCGGTCGCCGCGCCCGGATCGACACCTTCACGGCAACCCTTCCGGTGCCCGACCGCCGCCTTTCGGCCGCCGTTCTCAAGACCGGTGTGACCAGCCTGCTTCTCACGTGGGCGATCGGGGCGGTGTGGATCGGGATTGTCTGTCAGGCGCTATGGGCCATTGGAGAAGGCGATACCGTGAGGCACGTCTGGCGGGAGATCGGGCTCGCAGACCATAGTTTTCGCGAGCTATCCGCTATCGTAACGCTTGGCGTGACCTCGGCCTGGGCGCTGCTGGCGATCGGCACCACGCTGACCCTCACCGGCCGGCCGGCCGCCATCGGAGTCGTCGCCGCCTTCATCATTCTTGGACTGGTCCTGCCCGCCTTCGCGGCCCTCGGCGGCGAGCATGTCGCCCGTGTATATGTGGAGATCCTGTCGGTTGGTACGATCGCCTTCTGGCTGCTCGGCACGTTCGCGGCCTACGCGGTGGCCCTGCGGCGCGGCCACGTCGGCGCGGGGCTGGCCTTCAGCGCCCTGGCGCTTTGGCTGGCGCTGACGGCGTGGCTGCTGTTTGACGTTTCCGCGAAAGGCAATATACATTGGCCGGGCTTGCTGGCCCTGCTCGCCTTCGCCGCGGCCGTCCTGTCGCCCCCAGCCGCCGCCCCGCTGGCCCTGGCCTGGAACCGCCACCGGTAATCGCCGCCAGGCGCATCTGGCCGCCCTCGCCGTTGAATAGCAAGCTGAAGCTTGAACTCCAAACCAAGCGTTCCGAACAAAGCTCTCTGCGCTCCGCCCTCAACCCTCAAAAAAATCCCCTTCCCAAAACGCCCCGAATCCGCTCAAATATTGGCCTTGACTTTGCCCGTTGGCCCTCGCGGCCGGCGTGGGCGGCGAAAGGTGACCACGATGGCGATCGAGACTTTTTACCCCTTCCAGGAATCGGAGGCCCGCTGGCAGAAGGCCTGGACCGAGCGGCGGCTCTTCGCGACGCGCGACGCCGGCGACAAGCCCAAGTTCTACGCCCTCGAGCAGTTCCCCTATCCCAGCGGCAACCTGCACATGGGCCACCTGCGCGTCTACACGATCGGCGACGCCATCGCCCGCTGCCGCCGCGCCCAGGGCTTCGAGGTGCTGCATCCGATGGGATGGGACTCCTTCGGCCTGCCGGCCGAAAACGCCGCCGAA
>JAMCWS010000217.1 GCA_023480605.1 bacterium | reverse complement strand
AGAACCACCGCCGCGGCCAGCGCCGCCGCCACGCACAATCCCAGCCAGCGGTCGACGCCGCTGACGGGAGCCGGTCCGAAGGGCGGGGGGGGAGTGGGCGAGGGCGCGGCCGAATCGGGCAACTCGGGCGTATCAGGATTTGGCGCCGAATGAGTCATGCTGGCCGGCCGAGTCCGAGCAATGTCGTATCCCCCGGGGCAAAGATGTAGCACATCCGGGCGGCGATGGCATGGCTATTTTGGGCCGCGCCGCCCCATGGCGCACAGCGTCACCCCGCGCCCGCCCCTGGGGGGTTCAAGATCTACCTGCACTTGCCCTTTCCGCGCGTCCACATCCCTTGTGTGTTGGCCGGAAAGTTGCGGTCACACCTGGAGTCGCGCCGTGCCTATCGAGTCACGATGATGTCGATCAACTGTCCAGGGGTTATCCACTGGGCGTGAAATGCGCCTGCTCCGCACGGCGAGAGCAATCTTGCTTTGCGTTCCGCGGCCCTTTGCGGTTCAAATAATTGCCGACGCCTGGACTCCGGATGGAGGTTCCTGGAACTCGCCGGTATTTCGATCCGTTCCGGCGGATTCACGGCGAATCAATACCAACGAAAGGCCTGACGATGGCCAACCATCAAATACGGAAACAACCCCGAGGCGCCGAAAACAAGAACGCCGGCCAAAATCGAAGCGCGGCCTGCGGGATTCCGGGCGAGTGTCCGCGCGAGATACCCGGATGGCTGGTCGCCGTCGACAATGTTCCCACGCTTGTCCTGTTCGTTCTCGGGTTCCTGATCATGGGGCGTTGGTCGGCGCTCCTTGCCCTGGCATTCCTTGTTTATTGCAGTTCGGCGATTGTTTTATTTTGGGCCCTGATTTGCACAAGCTGTCACCATTATGATTCCGGGGCCTGCCCATGCGGCTACGGCCGGATGGCGCCGAAATTATTCAAGGCGCGGCGGGACGCGGATTTCCGCAAAGTATTCAAGCGCAACATCGCCATCATGTTCCCCTGCTGGCTGGCTCCAACCCTAGTCGGGATCTATCTACTAAGATATCATTATACGGGTGCGCTGCTTGCGCTTTTTCTCGGATTCTGCCTTGTCGGCTACATCTTAATTCCCGCCATCGCGAAGCTTGTCGGGTGCAAAGGGTGCGCTATAAAAGACCGCTGTCCGTGGATGTCTTAAAGCGCCGCGGCCGATCACGGCTGCGCGGCCGGGATGTAGGCGGCTCCGGCACGGCCGGGCCGACGCGCGGGCATCACGTCGACCAGTTCGTATCGGCGGCTCCCCAAACCGAGCGATTCGCCATATTCGCAGACTTTATACGGATCCTTATAAGGTCCATGAATCACCTGGAAGGGGTGCCCCGCGTCGGGCTGCGCCTCCATTTCGAGCGGCAAGCCGTCGGCGAAAACCATATGCGGCGCGATGCAATCGAGAGTCGCCGTGTCGACGGCCACGATGTCGTCCGAGCCGAAAACGCCGATGTCGGGCAAGATGCTCATGCCGGTGAAGCCGAAACAATCGCACACTGGGGTGATCTGGTTGGCGATGTTGATAAACACGGATTTGCCGGGTTGGAACGTGGACAGCACGGTGTGGGTCGCGATGGCGCAGGCTTCCTGGAAAGCCCAGAAATTTTCGCGCCGTATAAACAGCGCGCCCTCCGGCGCCACTCGCAGGCAACGCCCGCACTGGTTGCATGGCTCGTAATGGAGGTGCAATCCGTCGGGTTTGTCGCGGTCGGGAACGAGCGCGCCCAACGGGCACGATTCGACGATCCGCCGGCGGGTTTCGCCGTCGGGGCAGCGTTCGGGAAACCAATAACGCTCGAATTGATTCGTGTCGTGCATGGCGCTGCGCGTCGGTCCCATCATGGCTCCCAGCGCCAGGTTCTTGAAGGCCCCGCCGAAGCCACAGGAGGGATGGCCTTTGACGTGGGCCAGATCGACGAGAAACGAAGCCTCCTGGATTGCGCCGCCGACGCGCCACTCCCGGATGTTCAGGAATTCGCGCCGGTGAATGGAAAAGTGCTTTTCGTCCAGTCCGCCGGTGGGGTAGATTGGGCAGCCCAACGTCTCGGCGGTGTAGCCGCGTTCGGCGGCCGACTGGCAGCCGTGGCTCGTGTCGCAAACGAACGGCGCGCCGCCGCCGTCGCGGACCGCCTTGACGACTCGCCGAACGAAGACGGGGTGGATGGTGGAATAACCGACGTTGCCCCCCAGGTGCATCTTGGGGGCCACGGTTTCGCCCTGGACCCGATCGCGCAGGCGGAGCCGGTCGAGGATCAGGTCAAGCTTGCAGGGTAAAGTTTCGCCTGCCGACAACGATCCTTGCCGGGCCGCGCCGAAGTATACGTTGCTCATGCGTGAAGCTCCTCTTAAGCGTTTTGATTGATAATCATGGCGGATTATACAACGGGAGCGGCGATGCCGCGAACCGAAAGATTCACCGATCGTAGCGGGGATTTCCCGATTGCAGGCGCGAGGTCGGAAAGAACGGCAACGGTCGATCAGTTATATGGAATAAAACGCCTGGTTTGGTTCGAATTGGATTCGCATATGCCATCATGGGTGTGATATGTAAACTTCTTGTCCGTCGAAATGAATGCCGTCATTTCACGTGGTTCCATTGGTATACAATGCCTGGTGCGACATTCAAATTATTGATTCGCGGAGCGCTCCAGTGAAAAGCATGAAAAACCTGTTGGTGGGATTTAGCCTGCTGCTGGCCGCCGCGCGTCTGGCGGCTGCGCCGGCTCCCGATCTGGCAAACGGATTCGTTTCGCCGCCACCCGATGCCAGGCCGTGGGTTTATTGGTTCTGGCTCAACGGGAACATAACCAAGGAAGGGATAACCGCCGACCTGGAAGCGATGCAACGCGCCGGCATCGGGGGCGTGCTGATCATGGAAGTCGACCAGGGCGCGCCGCTGGGCAAAGAGGCCTTTGGCAGCGCGGGATGGCGCGGGATGTTCAAGTTCGTCTGCTCCGAGGCCGCCCGCCTCGGCCTGGAAGTCAACATGAACAACGACGCCGGCTGGTGCGGCAGCGGCGGTCCCTGGATCAAGCCCGAGCAATCGATGCAGAAGCTGGTCTGGAGCGAAGCCCGGGTGGCCCAGGGCGGCAGGCGCCTCGAGCTTCGCCTGAGCCGGCCCCTGGCCGTCCGGGATTATTACGAAGACATCGCCGTCCTCGCATTCCCCACCCCCGGCGATCCGGCCTGGCGCATCGGGAATCCGAAGGATATCCAGGCCAAGACGGCTTGCACGCCGGTCAATAATCAGCCAACCCGAATCCAGTGGCCCGCGGCTCCGGCCGGGGCGGCCGTCCCCAGGGCTAAGATCCTCGATATTTCCAGCCGGATGGACAAGGACGGCAGACTGGTCTGGGACGCCCCCGCGGGCGACTGGACCATCATGCGGCTGGGCCACACCACGACCGGCAAGGACAACCATCCCGCGCCCGAGGCCGGACGGGGTTTGGAGTGCGACAAGCTGAGCAAGGCGGCCACCGACGCTTTCTTCGAGGGTCTGATGGCCAAGCTGTGCGCCGACAATGGCCCCCTGGTCGGCAAGGCGTTGGTCACCACCCACATCGACAGTTGGGAGGTCGGCTCGGGCAACTGGTCGCCCGAATTCCGCGCGGACTTCAAGCGCCTGCGCGGCTACGACCCCCTGCCGTTGCTGGTGGCCGTGACCGGGCGCGCCGTCGAGAGCCGCGAGTTCACCGAACGTTTCCTTTGGGATCTGCGCCGGACTGTTTCCGAACTGGTCATCGCCAACTACGCCGGCGAATTCCGCAAGCTGGCCAACGAGCACGGATTGAAACTCTCGATCGAAGCATACGGCGCGCCGTGCGACGACCTGACTTACGCCGGCCAGGCCGACGAACCGATGGGCGAATTCTGGTCATGGGGCAGGTTCGGCGCGGCCGCCACTTGCACCCGTATAATGATATCTTAGTAGATAGATCCCGACTAGGGTTGGAGCCAGCCAGCAGGGGAACATGATGGCGATGTTGCGCTTGAATACTTTGCGGAAATCCGCGTCCCGCCGCGCC
>JAMCWS010000249.1 GCA_023480605.1 bacterium | reverse complement strand
AATGTTTGCCACATCCGCTCGTGACCGAAAAACTGCCCGGTCCAGTTCATCACCTCGAACCCCGCGTGAATGCTGACGCCGTAATCCCGGTACTGCTCGCACTGAGCACGGACGAGGAAGTAATCGTAATCGTCGGGCGACGGCATGGGGTAGGCGAGGGCCGCGGCCAGATCGATGTCGCGCAACGGCTCGCCCCACGGCTCCCAGTAACCGCCGCTGCCGTGCTCGATGTAGCGCGTATGAAATCCCCAGTCGGCGGAGACCTGGCGGCCTGGCTCGGTGGCCGCGGGATGCAGGCGCGGACCCTTGTAAGGCACCCAAACCGCGCGGAAATCGACCCCCAGGGCGCGGCACAATCCTTCGTGGTCGCCCGGCGCGAGGCCGAAATGCTCCTTAAGCCGGCGGTCGATCCCCGGGTTGGCCTTGTAGTTGACGGGCACCCGGTCGGGTTCGCCATGCCGCAATGTCCGCAGTACGCGTTCTCTGGAAGTTAGTGTGCTCATATGATCCTGTCCAGGTGTTCTTTCAAACCCATCTGAATTTACAATGCCCTTCCGCGCTCGTGCTCCAGGATAAATATGCCGGACCGCCTTCATGCGCGTTCGTGATCGCGATCGTGATCGCAATCAGCCGACTCCGATCAATCACGTGCTGAATGATCCCTACATTCCCCCCCCACGGCCCGCAATGACAACCATTTTCCGATGATTCCCGTCGGGATCCATCGGCTTTTTGCCGCGGAGATGTTGTGGCCGGTTGGATCAACCGCATTGTCTGGCGCGCGTAAACGCAAAGGATCAATCGCGGAAAACGATCAATTTGTTAATCGCTGTCGAAGCGCGAACACCATGGATCATTCCCTCAAACCGGAAATGAAGACTCTGCCGACAGTTTATCTCATCAGATCCGAAGATATGAATTTGTACAGGGCGACTGGTTCACATTTGCTTGACTATACGGCCATGCAAACGGATGATTCACTCAGGATCATAATAAGTGAACGAATCGGTTATCATAATGGAAAATTTCGGATTACAGAACCAGGCAAGGAGAAAGATTCGACGATGATGACTTCGCGCGAACGCGTAATGCGGGCGATCAACCACAAAAGCACGGATCGCGCGCCGGCCGACTACGGCGGTCACCAGGTGGTCACGGACGGGCTTATGCGCAAACTCGGCGTCGCCAGCTATGAGGAGTTGTTACGGGTCCTGCGCGTCGATATGCGCCGCATTGTGTTCAACTACGGTCAACCGGACACCGGACCTGACGCGGATGGTTATATGCGCACGATGTGGGGGGCGAAACATCGCGACGGAAATCACGGGGACGGCCAGCCAAACTATATTTCGCCGTTTGACGAAAACACCACTGTCGACGACGTACACGCGCATTTGTGGCCCGACGCCGGCACGATTGACTACTCGCCTGTTAAAGGTCAATGCGAGAAATATTACGGGGAGTATGCGACTTTCGGCGCTCCGTGGAGTCCGTTTTATCACGAGGTCGGGTGGCTGATCGGGCAGGAGCGTTTTCTGACCTGGATGGCCACCAAACCCGACGTCGCCGAGGCGATCATTCAGCACGTGGTGGATTACGAAGTCGATGCAACACGTCGTTTTCTCGAAGCCGCACGGGGCATGGTTGATATCACGTATTTTGGAAATGATTTCGGAACGCAAAGGAGCCTGGTCATCTCGCCGCGGATGTGGCAAACATTCTTCCGCCAGCCGCTGAAGCGTTTTTATGATGTATCCCATGAGTATGGATGCATGGTCATGCAGCATTCGTGCGGCGCCGTCCGCGATATCATCCCATCGCTGATCGAAGACGGGGTGGATATCCTCGATCCGATTCAGGTGACAGCCGCGGGTATGGACTTGCCCGGCCTGGTCAGAGACTTCGGTTCCCGCCTCTGTTTTCACGGCGGTGTCGACACGCAGCGTTTACTACCTTTCGGTTCCCCGCGCGATGTTAGAGACGCCGTCAGGTTCTTTATAAACCTGACACATAACCGCGGCGGTTATATTCTCTGCGGCAGCCAGGAGTTCATCGAAGATATCCCGCTGGAGAATATCCTGGCTCTCTACGACGAGAATCCCTGTCGAGGTGATGCCTTGGTCACCTTCTTCGAGTCAGATCAGGTATGAAAACTCTCCGTTTAGCACGTGGTCGGGGGTTAATATATGCCGGAATCTTTCCGGGAATTAGGCCGGAATCAAGCCGAATCAGGACGGAATGAAGGATTTCGCGAAAACACGCGAACCTTACGACCCCCTCGATTTTATTGGCTTTTTGCTGGTAGCGCCAAGGGGATTCGAACCCCTGCTTCCGGCGTGAGAGGTCAATATTGCGCGACCTTTAAACGCCCAAAAACCAACCCCCTATATACTGGCCGTTTGGCGGGTTGCCAGATTTTTGCCAAAATCGGACTTCGGAATCGCCCCGCGCCAGTCGTTCATCAAGGTTGAAACCGCCCGCAATTCGTCCAGGTCGATCCGCCGGTAATGACCGCCCAGGATATCGCCGCTCGAATGCCCCGGGTAGGCCTTCAAGAGCCGATCCGGGGCGCCCAGCCATCCGGCCATCGTGGCGAAGGCCGCCCGATGTTTGCGCGCCGGAACTTTTGCCAGCCGGGGCATGTCGAGACCGTGCGGGTGAATCGTGAGTCGCTTACCCGTCACTTTGCGCTTAATGACTTCGCGCTTGGCCGCCGCATGGCGCAACGTCCGTCGCCAGGCCATCGTCAAGGCGTCTTTCGTCCGGACGTTGCCCGTCGCGCTCGTAAACAACTCACCCGTTGCTGGCCTCACATTCTGATACTGGATCCCTTTGATGCGTAGGTGTGTGCCTTCGTTGAACGCCGCTTGCATGAGCCCCTCGTTGACCAGGGCCAGGCGTTCGTGAATCTCGCGCCGGGCCTCGCGAAGTTGGGTATTCAAGGAGGCCAGATACTGGTTGCTCTGATCCTTGAGCAGTCTGTAGAATCGCTCTTCATACCCAGGCAAACCGCCCGTCTCAAATCGCGTCAGCTTGCCCAGGATATCCCGCGCACTGACGAGCGTGGCGGCCACGTCGACCGACTCCGCCGGCCAGCGCCGTGCGAACTCGGCAAACTGTCGCTCGATTCCCTTTTGCAGTTCGACGTGTTCGTTCGACAGTCCGCTGATTTCGCCGTTCAGCTCACACGCTCAAATAAGATATAGTGGCGACGCACGTCCCGCACCGCCGTCGAATTACCGCGAATCCATAGGATCTCCACGAGTGTGATCACCCGATCAAGCGTGCTCCGATACGTCAGCGCCAGCCCCGACCAGACCGAGTCCTTGCGCAGGTAATGCGTTGCGATCTCTCCCGAGTCGTCATTCTTGCGCTCGGTCCAGGCCCCGCGTACATACGTCACCCAGTTGCGATCGCGTCCGCGGTGGACGGTATCTCAGGCGGCGGCATTAAAGTCCATCCATCGCGGCGGAACGAGGACCGCAGTATCGCGTCGAGCAGCGTGGTCTTGCCCGATCCCGATCGACCGACTAATAAGAAGCCCTTGTCGCTGATCGCGATGTCGTGAAGTCCATGGCACGTGCCCCAGTTATTCACCTGCAGGCGCGCGCGTGGGCCGGCAGGGCGAACTGATCCGGCTGGTGACCTCGCTGTGGGATCCCCGGCTGGACCCGGCCCTGGCCCTGGCCACGCTGTATCACGAGCGCTGGGAGATCGAACTGGTTTACGACGAGTTGAAGACGCACCAACTGGGCCGGCCCAACGGCCAGCATGTGGCGATTCGGGCGCAAGGCCCGCCGGCGGTGGTGCAGGAGATCTACGGTTTGGTTCTGGCGCATCGGGTGGTGCGCACGGCGATGCTGGCGGCGGCCGTGCGCGAGGGGATCGACCCGGATCGGCTTTCCTTCAAGAACGCGCTGGTCATCGTGCGTCGCCATCTGCCGGAACCGGCCCGCGTCAGCAAGCGCCGGCTTCCCCCTTTTTGAGCCACCTGCTCGACGAGATCGCACAGGAGCGTCTGCCACGGCGCGAGAGGCGGCGCAATCAGCGCGGC
>JAMCWS010000331.1 GCA_023480605.1 bacterium | reverse complement strand
CGAGACCGCCGCGGTGCTGATTGCGCTTGATAAGAAGCTTTAGTTCCCAAAAAACTGTCTTGCCACGATAATACACGAAAGAACACGAATTTCAATGAATCGTAAAAGATGACGACTGCAACCACCGACTGAACTCAATTTTGCTTGTATATGCAATATTTCGTGCTTTTCGTGTCATTTCGTGGCTAATAGACGTTGTTTTCAGGTATTGGCTTCGCAGTCAGCCGGAACGACGGCGCGCCGCAGGGACGCCCTGTCCGGTCTTATCAATCGGGAAAGGAATCGGACCGATGCGTGGAAGCTCACTATTCGCGTTGTGTTGCGCCGTGCCCGTTTGTTTGTGCGCCATGATGCGCGATCTGGCGGCCGCGAGCGAGCCTTCGGCCGCGAGCGAACCGGGGGTCGCTCCGGCCGGCGCCGTGCGGCTGGAGAATGAACAATTCTCGCTGGAGGTCGACCGCGCCAGCGGCGCGCTGCGATCGCTGGTGGTCAAACCCCTGGGCACGGATCTGATCGGTGAGAAACGCCTGCTGGCCAACTTCCGCATCTGCCTGCCGCTCAAGGATTATCTCGCCAATTACATCGACGGCATGGCGCAGATGCCCGTGAGCGTCGAGCAGGCGGGCGACACCGTCACGGTCCGTTTTTCGGAGATGAAATCCGACAAGGGCACGTTCGGGATTGATCTCGAGTATACGATCACGCTCGCGTCCGACGAGGTCCGCTTTCACGCGAAGCTCACCAACCGCGACGCCAACGCGATCAGTGAATTCTGGTTCCCGCGCATCGGCGGCTGGACCCGCTACGACAAGGACCGCGACGCCGTCATGTCCATCCCGGAGTATCGGGGCTGCGGTAAAGCGGTTTTCTTCCGACACTTTCCCGGCGGCCGCGGCCTGGGGGCCGAGGCCGCCGAGTTCGTGCGCAGCTACCCCGGCATGGCCATGCCGTGGGTGGACCTCCACGACTCCAAGAGCGACCTCGGCCTTTACTTGGGCTACCACGATACGACCTTCCGCCTGAGCACGTGGCATGCCTACCTGATGCCCAATACCAGCGGCCTTGCGGATTCGTTCCTCACGCCCGAACAGGCCGCCGGCCAGCCCGTGGGGGTCGTCTTCTCGCACGTGCGCTACCCCTACATCAAGGGGGGCGAGACGTTCGACACGGGCGACTTCATCCTCCGGCTGCACAAGGGCGATTGGCACCAGGGCTCGCAGTACTACCGCGACTGGTTCATGAAGCACTTCCCGTTCGACAAAAGCAAGAGCTGGCTGCGGCGGCAAACCGCCTGGTTCACCTCGATTATTTACCAGCCCGAGGACAAGATCATCACCGATTACAAAGGCTATGCGCAGTGGACGCGCGACGCCCAGAAATACGGCATCAACACCTTCGAACTGATCGGCTGGGACAAGGGGGGCATCGAGCGTGATTATCCGCAATACGTACCCGCGGAGATATTGGGCGGCCGGCCCGCCTGGCGGGCGATGATCAAGGAGATCAACGACCAGGGCGGCCACCTGCTCGCCTTCGCCAATTATAACATCCTGGATAGTTGCTCAGATTATTACCCGCAGGTCAAGCAGTACACCCACATGGACCAGTTCGGCAAGACGCCCAACTGGATGGCCTGGGGGGAGAGCACACTCACGGCCCGCATGAGCGTCAGCGTGCGTCGCCACGTGCTCAGTTCGGTCACGCCCGAAATCGAGGCGATCCTGAACCAGCATTTCACCGACATCGCCCGCGACGGGGCGGCCGGCCTGCAGATCGACAAGGTCGTGGCCAGTTCGGCGCTGGACTTCAATCCGCGCAACACGCTCAAGCCCGACGTGGCCCTCTACGAGGGACTGGTGCGGGCCATCGGCAACAGCCTGGCCGAATGCCGCAAGATCAATCCGGATTTTTGTTTCGCCAGCGAATTCTCGCAGGACCGCCTGCTTCCTTATGTGGACGTCGGTTATCGCAACGTCGGGGGCGACAAGATGTCGCCGTTGCGCGTGGTCTTCCCCGAGTGGACCGCCTGCCAGCACGTGGCCAGTCCGCGCGATTTCGACGGGGTCAACGGCGCCGTGCTGACCGGCGCGGTGATCTGCGTCGAGCCGGGCAGCTACCAGGAGTCGCTCGCCTCGCCGCTCTACAAGGACCTGGCCGAGTATATCAAGGAAGTGACCCGCATCCGTGAGGAACTCAAGGACGTGATCTTCCTCGGTAATTATTACGACGACCAGGGCGCCCAGGTGACGCCGGTCGGCGCCGACGGGCGGCCTGGGCCGGGCGCCTTGTCCTTCAGAGTGCACGGCCGGCGCGATATCGACCGGCGCGCGATCGCCGTGGCCAACTACGGCGATGAGGAAAACCGGTTCCAATGGAAATTCACGGACCGGGACGTTCCCGAGGTGGAACTCCGCGCGCCGTTCGAACCGGAGCGCCGGGTTAAGGCCGGAGAGCCGGTCGCGATCAAGCCGCACGGCGTCGTCATCCTGCTTCAGCCCGAATAACGGGCGATGGGAGTGGCGGTTGTTGTGGAATGAGTATGTCGTTCACTGTTGAGTAACGCATGAGCGTATGAATCTATCCATGCGACCCGAGGAAAGGCGGAAGCGATGAAGCCACAAAACCACGAACTCAAGACTCGCCGTATCCGCGAGGCCTTCGGCAAATTGAAAGCGGAACATCCCCAACGCCTGGAACGGCGACTGAACCTGTCCTGGAGCAACTGGGGTTTTGGCATGGAACCTTTGGAACGTTCGGTAGGGCGCCTGGCCGACAATGGTATACGGTATATCGAACTGCATGGCAATCGTTACGGCGCCGATTTGGGCTACCAGGCGGACGAGGTGCAAAAAATCCTGGCCGGCCATGGGGTTACGGCCGCGGGAATTTGCGGCATGTTTTCGGCCGAGTGCGACCTGGCTTCCAATCGCCCCATCGTGCGCCAGCAGGCTATCGACTACATCCGGCGCAACGTCGATCTGGGCCACGCGCTGGGGGTCAAGTACTTCCTCATCGTGCCGGCGGCCGTGGGCCGGCCGGGAGTGATCGACTCCGCCGAACTGGAGTTCGCCCGCTCGGTCGAAACGCTGCAACTGGTGGCGGGTGTTTTTGAACAGGCCGGCATTCGCGGCGCGATCGAGCCAATCCGCTCGGCCGAGGTATCCATTGTTCATAAATTCGACGACGCACTGCGCTATATCGAGGCGGTCGGATCGCCCGGCGTTCAACACATCAACGGCGACGTTTATCACATGCTGGTCGAGGAAAGCCACATCTCCGAGACGATCTGGCAGGCGGGTGCGCGCCTGACCAATCTGCATCTTGCCGACACTAATCGCTGCGCGCTTGGCGCCGGCTCGCTCGACGTGGACACGCTGATCATGGCGTTGTATCTGATCGGCTATAATAATGAATGGTGTTACGCCACGCCCGAGCCGTTGGGGCCCGGAGGCGATCCGTATCCGGCGATGTACGGCCTGACCGACCCGAAGGCGCTGGATGAACTGGTGCGCCAGACGGCCACATGCTGGCGCGAACGCGAGGATGCCGTGCGCGAAATATAACGGGGCAATTCGGATAGCAATTCAACGTTATCGAAATGGCTCACGCCGTTCGATTCGTATATTAGAATACCTCGATGCAAGGAGACCGAACTCTATGACTGCCAAGCGGCTCACTCGATCGGTCATGACTGTATTATTTTTAAGCGCCTTTTCAATATGCGCCCTCGCCCAACCGCACAAACTCGTGCCGGCCCAGAGCGGCTCGGGTATCGTGGGCTACAAGGATACGCCGATTCAGCCCTGGTCGGGTTATCATGTCCACGATCCCGACCGGCCCGAACCGCCGCGTGTCGAGCCGGGAGATCAACCGACGATGCCGCCGCCCTCGGATGCCATCGTGCTTTTCGATGGCAAGGATATGGCGCGGTGGACGCCGGCCCCCGACTGGAAGATCGAGGACGGCTGCCTCATCGCCGGGACGGGTAACCTGACGACCAAGGAGTCTTTTGGCGATTGCCAGCTTCACATGGAATGGGCGACGCCGGACCCGCCGCAAGGCGAGCCGATGAATCGCGGCAACAACGGCGTGTTAATGCTTGGTTTATTTGAAATCCAGATCTTCGACACTTATACCCAGAAACTGTATCCCGACGGCCAGGCGGGAGCGATTTACGGCCAGACGCCGCCGCTGGTCGACGTGTCACGCAAGCCGGGCCAATGGCAAAACTACGATATCATCGTCACGGCGCCGGTTCTCAAGAACGACGAAGTGGCCAGTCCGGCTCGGGTGACGCTGATCTACAACGGCGTAGTGGCGCATCTGAATCAGGAGGTATACGGCGACACGCCGCACGCCCGGCTGGCGAGTTACGCCAACGCCAAGTCCACCGGCCCGATCGCGCTGATGGGACATCACAATCCCGTCCGCTTCCGCAACATTTGGATCCGCCGCCTGAACCTGGCGAGGAAGACGGCGGAGTAGACAATGTCTTATATCCGATATCAACCAGGATATGATGCAGTATCCGGATATCATGGATGTGATGTCATGGTTTGACGAACCGGGGATTGAAGTTACAGTATCCATCGCAACGGCAGGGAACAAATTTAGTCACCACTTTCGATCGTCCATGGAAATGAGGCCGATACCGTGAATGAATCCAATGACGGGAAAGTTATAATCCATGCGGCACCGGCCGGCGAGCCGATGTCGGACGACTACACCGTCGACGCGGGTGGCGAATCCGTGCCGGTGTATTGCTGTCGCGTATCCGCGGTTCCATTGAACCAGGTTTGGCCGGGATATCAACGCCCACTGGACCAGACCGAACGGGCGGCTTTCGCCTGTTGCGGCGCTGAAAGTCCTCTATCGGTGCGGATTACTTCGTGCCGGGAGGTCAAATCGGTGAAAGTCAGGCCCCTATCCCGGAACATAAGGCCCGCGGTCAACGGCAACCGAATCGAAATGACGGTTCCCGGCCCCGGTCACCTTACGGTGGAGGTTAACGGATGGCACAACGCGCTTCATTTGTTCGTTGATCCGCCCGAGCAGGACGCGCCGCGGGCCGGTGATCCGAACGTCCGGTATTTCGGCCCCGGCGTGCATCGACCCGGCCGAATCGAACTGGAGAGCAACCAGACTGTATACGTGGCGGGTGGGGCCGTGGTATACGGCAGCATCCACGCCAGGCGGGCTTCCAACGTGCGGATCCTTGGCCGCGGCATCGTGGATGTCAGCGAATCGGAGCGCGGCCAGGGAGGCGGAGCGATTCGCCTGGAAGATTGCACGGACATCACGATCGATGGACTCGTGTTGCGGGATCCCGACGTCTGGTGCTGTAGTCTTTTCGGTTGTCGCAACGCCGAGATCCGCAACATTAAGCTCGTGGGGCTGTGGCGTTATAATGCCGATGGCATCGATCTGTGCAACAGCCAGGATATCCGCGTCCGGGATTGCTTCGTGCGCGCCTTTGACGACTGCATCGTGCTCAAAGGGCTGCGGCGCCCCGAAGGAAATCCGGCTGTCGTTTCATACCACGAGCGGCCGGTGCGCGATATTATCATTGAACGTTGCGTGCTCTGGAACGATTGGGGCCGGGCCATGGAAATCGGCGCCGAGACGAGCGCCCCGGAGATCGCCGATGTCGTTTTCCACGATTGCGACATCATCCGCACCGTCCACATCGCCATGGACATTCAGCACGGCGACAGGGCGGTCGTGCGCGACATCCGTTTTGAGAATATCCGGGTTGAAGGTGATGACTTCAATTTGCGGCCGCGCCTGCAGAAGGCCCGGGACGAAACCTATACGGTCGATCCGCAGGATGACTACCGGCCGTATCTTCTCTACATCGTCATCGGATCGAACTTCTATTCGCGCGACCGGCAATCGGGCGTCGTACGGAATATCATATTCAAGGATATTGAGGTAACGAGCAAACTTTTCCCGCCCTCCAGTTTCCGCGGAGCCGACGCCGAGCACAATGTTATTGGCGTCACGATCGACAATCTACGGGTGAACGGGCGTCGATGTACTAGTCCGGAGGAAGCACGTCTGGAAATACATCCGCATGTTTCCGATGTTACATTTGTGTCGTAAAGCTGTGAACGCCGGGGCGGGAAGAACGAGGAGATCGCCGAATGCGTACTGTGAGACTGGCGGGAAAAGGTATCGTTCAGGTAATTGAAGCCGCCGAGCCCGCGCCCGGCGCGGGCGAAGTGGTAATCGAAACGGCGATTTCGGCCATATGTGGCAGCGAACTGCACGCCTACCACGGCGACGGATTGCCGCAGGGCAACAACGGCCATGAAGCCGTGGGCACGGTCGCCAGGCTGGGCGAGGGCGTAACCGGTTTGGCGATCGGTCAGCGGGTTGGAGTCAGTGCGATTGCCGGCTGCGGAAACTGTGTTTATTGCGCCAAGGGGCAATATACGTGGTGTTCAGGGCGGAAATTCTATGGGAACATGCACGCGGAGCGTTTTCTGGCGGCCGCCAATGCCTGTCATTCTTTGCCCGATGGCATTTCGTGGGAAGCGGGGGTGCTGCTCACGGGCGACGGCCTGGGCGTTCCTTATCACACATCCAAAAAAATCGCCGCGCCCGAAAACCGAACCGTGGCCGTCTTTGGGGTCGGACCGATCGGACTGGGCAACGTTTTGGTCCAGGCGCATCTGGGCCGCCGCCTGATTGCCGTGGATATCGTTGCTTCACGGTTGGAGACAGCCAAACGGTTGGGCGCCGCGTATGCCGTGAACGCCTCCGAAGCCGATCCCGTCGAGCAAGTCCGCGCACTGACTCGTGGCGAAGGCGCGGACGTATGCATCGAGGCCGCGGGCCGCCCGGAAACGGCCCTGGCCTGCTTCGCCGCAGTGCGCACGGGTGGGACGGTCGTTTTTAACGGCGAGCAGGGGGCGATTTCGCTTTCACCCAGCGACCACTTTATCCGCCGCGACATCACGGCCATCGGCGCATGGTTTTATCACTTCTCCGAATTCGGCCCGATGCTGGAACTCTATCGGAACGGACTGCGGATCACCGATCTCATCACGCATCACTACCCGATCGGAGAAGCCGCGTCCGCCTATGAGACATTTTCCGCCCGTCGTTCCGCCAAGACGATCATCGACTATCATTAGCAGGCGTCATAAATAAGATTCACACTCTTTTTCGACACTGGGACGGATTGCATCGTTCCATCCGCCCCGATGCAGGGAGCGCCATTTGAGAAGCCGCTCACACGCTGTTGGTGGAATTCGCGCGCCTGGATGACTGGAAGGTTGTCGCCGCCCGTGGTTGGGCGGCGCTGACCCTGTCGCGTGAAACGCTCATCCGGAGCTTCAGCGCCGCGAATCTTGTCTACCGGGGCAGCGCCGATCACGCTCCCGGCGCCGTTCGATTCGGCCGGCCCGGCTCAATAGGCATTCCAGACGCGGACGCCCGCGTCGACTGGCGGGGGTTCGACGCCGAAGTCCCACGTGTCGAGCAGCGCCGGTCCGAGATCGGACGGTTGAAAGAGCCGTATCCAGTCGATCTCGACGACGCCGGGGCCGGTGCCGGGAACGAACCGCAACTGAATTAGTTTCGCGTCGGAACTCACGGGCAACGGCGTCTCGTATTCGTGCCAGCGGCCGTCGTGGACCAGATCGAGCTCGACCTGACGGGCGGCCGAAAATGAATAGCCGGTCGACTCCTCCGCCCAAAGCAACCGGCCTTTGCCCGCGCCCTCCGTACGCACGCGCAGGCGCGCCAGCAGCGGGCCGAACCGCATGATGGGCGGCGAATCGAGGCCGGGATCGCCCCCGGCGATCTCGACGCGCAGGCAGCCCGCCTCCCGGTTCGCCGAACAACTTTTCGGTATCACCCAGCCGTTGACAAACTGAGCAATTTTGCTGAAATCCCAGTCTTCAAGCATGATCGGCCCCGATGGCCCCGGGGTGGCCAATTTGATCCACCGCGCTTCGACGACGCCGACGTTACCGCCCGGGTCGAACCGCAATTGGGCAAGCGTCTCACCGGCCGACAGGGGGATATCGAAGACGTAATCGTACCATTGGCCGTCGTTGTAGATCATGAAGTCAAAACGCCGCGCGCCGTCGAAATTGGGCGCCGCCGTCGTGGCCCAGTAAAGCTGCCCCGTGTTGTAAAGGCTGGTCGTCCGCAGGCGCATGTAAACGCGCGGAGTTTCCGCGTGACTGAAGGTGGGGCCGAAAAACGAGGGGTCGCCGCCGGTGGCCTCCAGGCGCAGAACGCCGTCCGCCGCCGACGCGTTACACGCATTTTGCGCCCGCCAGCCCAGGTAAACGGCCGGACCGTAATAGGCCGGATTGGGCCGGGGGATGAGGGCGCCCGTCGCCGCCAGGTGCGCGTCGAGCAGCGCCCTCAATTCGTCGACCTTGTCGGGCCGCGCCGCCGACAGGTCTTTGACCTCGCCCAGGTCTTCGGGCAGGTGGTGGAGTTCATACCGGTCTTCGCGGGTGGTGGGGCCCTCGCCGTAAAATCGCAGAAGTTTCCAGCCGTCCTTGATGGCGGCGCTGACGGGCGTGGTCGCGAACCGGTCCGGGGTTCTTAGTCCGGGCGGGCGGGCGTCGAAAACGTAATGCGGCAGGTGGTAAAAGAGCGCCTCGCGCGCCAGGGCGCCGGCGCCGGCAAGCAGGGGCATCAGGCTGATGCCGTCGAGTGTTTGCGAGGGATTGGGCGCCACGCCCGTCGCCTCGAGTAGCGTCGGGTAGAAGTCGATTGTGCTGACCGGCACGTCGCACACCGATCCGGGCGCGATGACCCCCGGCCAGCGCGCGACCATTGGTTCGCGTGTCCCGCCCTCGTAAAGGGTCGCCTTGCAAAGGCGCAACGGGGCATTGCTGCCGATATACCGGGTATTTCCCGCGCCCGTCTGCGTCACGCCGCCGTTGTCCGACATGAAAAGGATCAACGTGTTGCCGGCGATTCCCAGCGCGTCGAGTTTGTCCAGGATGCGCCCCAGGCTTTGGTCCATGCTTTCGATCATCGCGGCGTAGGTGGGGTTGCGGTGCGCCTTTTGCGGATCCAGTTTGGATTCATACTTGGCGATCAGGTCGGGCTTGGCCTGCCACGGGCTGTGAACGGCGTAGTGGCAGAAGTTGAGGAAGAACGGCCCGTCCTTGTGGGTCTCGAGGTAGTTTTCGGCCTCGGTGGTGAGCCGGTCGGTGATGTATTCCCCCTCGGGACCGTCGGGCAAGGTCGTAATGTGGTAGGGTGAAAAATAACTCGGCGGATTCCACCAGTAACCGCCGCCGATGTTGATGTCGAAGCCCTGGTGCTCGGGCCACCACGGCTCGTTGCCCAGGTGCCATTTGCCGATGTGGCAGGTCGTGTAGCCGGCGTCCCTGAGCGCTTCGGCGATGGTGTATTGCTCGAGGGGCAGGTGGGTGCGGATGGGGGGAGTGCACACCCTGGCCCAGTTGGCATCGGTGTCGGGCACGGCCGGATCGGTGATTTCGGTTCCCCCCGGCGGCAGGACGATCGCCGACGTCAGGCGCAGCCGTCCCGGATATTGGCCCGACATGAGGCTGGCGCGCGTGGCCGAGCACAAGGGCGCGGCGGCGTGGGCGTCGGTGAACCGCATCCCCTCCGCCGCCAGGCGCTGGAGCGCGGGAGTCTCGTAAAAAGTGCTGCCGTAAAGCGCCGAATCGGTCCAACCCATGTCGTCGATCAGGAAGATGATGAAATTAGGCGGGGCCGCTCCGTTCGCTGGCGCGCGCGCGGCCGCCGCGCCCGCCGACGCAGGCGACTCCAGTCCGGCCAGACCCAGTGCCGTCAGCCCTGCTCGAACGAGAAAACCACGCCGGTTCATATCGGTTGTTCCTTGACGGAAATCAGGCGGTTCGATCACGCCCCTGGCGCCAAGTTATCATGGGACAATCCCGATGAAACGTCAAACGCAACGCGGCGCGCACGATCCTACTTCTCCGGCTCCGTTTCTTTTTCGAGCGCGTCGAGGCGACGGGAGAGGTCGTCCAAGCGGCGAATCTGGAGTTCGAAGGCCCGGCGCAGGTGGAAGAGCTTCCAGATCATGAACTCGAAGCCCATCACCAGGGCCAGAATCATCAGGGTCATCCAGAAGCTGAGCAGGCGGCCGTAGGGATCGTGGCGCACGGCGGGATGCAGGATGACGGCGGCAATGAGCCCCAGGGCGGCGGCGAACTGAACGAGCCCGACGACGGCTTCCCACCACTTGGGCGAAAGCTGCTCCCTGAGCCGGGCCGTTTTACGGATGTCGGCCAGTCGGCCGGCGACGGTGAAATCGCGCAGGAGAGTTTCCTTGTCGCGCGGATAGCGGGGGGGCTCATCGGGTTCCATGGCGCATCCCTTGTCGGCCGGCCTTCCATTCACGTTTTAGCGGATCGGTCCGGCGTAGATCAAGGATTTGGTTGGCGGCCGGCGATGAGACCGATGGGACGGAAAAGACGCATGAGGAAAGCGCGATGACGGGCCGGGGAACGCGCCCGATTACGGACGGGTTCCCCGGCCGGCAACGATCGCGGGATGGCGCGCGCGGGGGGCAGGCGCGCGCCGCGCGGGGCGCCTCAGCCGACCACCTGCGCCATCCGGAAATAGGGCAGCAGCACCGAGACGGCGATGAAGATCACCACCCCGCCCAGCACGACGATCAGCAGCGGTTCGATGATCGATGAGAAGCCGTTGAGCGTCACGTCCACTTCCTCGTCATAGATGTCGGCCACCTTGATGAGCATCGTGTCGAGGGTGCCGGTTTCTTCGCCGATGCCGATCATGTCGGTCACCAGCGGCGGGAAGATGTTCGCCCGGGTCAGCGGGTCGGTCATCCGTTCGCCCTTTTCGACCTCGTCATGGACGGTCTTGAGCGAGTCGCAGACGAGCACGTTTTCGTTGGTGTCGGCGGTGATCGAGATGGCGTCGATCAGCGGGATGCCGGCCGTCAGCAGCGAGCCCAGGGTGCGCGAGGAGCGGGCCACCGCGATTTTGCGGTTGACGCCGGCGATGATGGGCACCTTGATGGCCAGCCACGAATAGACGCGCGCGCCCATCGGCGTGCGGCCCCACAGGATGAGGCCGGCGATGATCAGCACGGCCAGCCCGAGCAGGAAGGGCCACGTCGCCACCATGAATTCCGATAGGCCGATCATCAGGCGGGTGGCCTGGGGCAGATCCTCCTCCTTGCCGGCCTGGCTGTATACCTCGACGAAGGTCGGGATGGCCTTCGTCATGATGATCGAGATGACGCTGATGGCCACCAGCAGCGCGACGATGGGATACATGCAGGCCGCCAGAACCTTGCGCTTGATGCGCACTTTGCTTTCCATGATGTCGGCCAGGCGGACGAGCGAACTTTCGAGGATGCCGCCGACCTCGCCGACGCGAATGATGTTGACGGCCATCGGCGAGAAGACGTGGGAATGGGGCGCCATCGCCTGGTGGAGCGACTGCCCTTCCTCGACCCCCTTGGCCGCCGCCGCGATCGCCCGGCGCAGGCGCGCCTGGTGGGTGCGCCGGGTCATCATCTGGAGCGCCTTGAGTATCGGGATGCCCACCTCGATGAGGGTGGCGAACTGGCGGCAGAAAGCGGCCCGGTCGAGATCGCTCGGATTGCCGAAGCTGAGCGGCTGGCTCAGCTTGGAGTCCATCTCGGGGGGCACGGCGCCGATGCCCTTGGGCGGGGGCGGCGTCGCGGCCGCGTCGGCGGGTCCCTTGCCTTCGCTCTTGACTTTGCTCAACAAAGCGTCGCGCAGCGCCGAGGAACCTTCTTCCTGGTTGCCATCCGGGCGATTCTGCTGATTGCGGGGTTCCTTTGCCATGGGGCTCCTCCCTCCAATTGCGGTTTAGATTTCCAGCATGATTTTTTCGGCCAGTTCGTCCATCGAGGTCGTGCCGTCGAGAACCTTCTGGACGCCGGCCTCGAACAGGCTCATGACTTTGTCCTTGCGCACGGCGGCTTCAAGTTGCTCCTGGGGATGATGCGTGGCGATCAGGGGACGGAACTTCTCGTTGACGGAGATCACCTCAAAGACGCCGGTGCGTCCGAAATAACCCGAGCCCAGGCAGGCGTCGCAGCCGACCGGGCCATAGACTTTTTTCCTCGCCGCCGTCTTGGGCAGGCCAAGTTGGCTTGCCCGCGACTCGCCCAGCACCTGGGCCTTGCGGCACTCGGGGCATAGCACGCGCACCAGGCGCTGCGCGACGATGCCGAGGAGCGAGCCGGCCACCATGAACGGGACCGCCCCCAGGTGGACGAGGGCGTCGACCGAGCCCAGGGCGGTGTTGGTATGCAAAGTCGAAAGGACCAGGTGGCCGGTCATGGCCGCCCGGATGGCGTTGCGCGCCGTGTCGGCGTCGCGGATCTCGCCGACCATGATGATGTCGGGGTCCTGGCGCAGGATCGAGCGCAATCCCTCCGAGAAGGTCAGGCCGATGTGCGGGTCCACCTGTACCTGGTTGATCCCCTGGAGCTGGTACTCGACCGGATCCTCGATCGTGACCAGGTTGCGATTTTCGCGATTGAGGATGTTCATCGCCGAATAAAGCGTCGAAGTTTTGCCGCTGCCGGTGGGCCCGGTGACCAGGATCATCCCATAGGGCTGGGTGATCATCCACTCCAGGCTCTTTTGCTGCTTGGCCAGCAGGCCGAGTTCGTTGAGGCCCTTGAGCACACGCGAGGGTTCGAGGATGCGGATGACGAGTTTTTCACCCTGGATGGCCGGCAGCGACGAGATGCGGAAATCGAAGGAGGTGTTTTCCACCGTCAGCGCGAAGTGGCCGTCCTGAGGACGGCGTCGTTCCGTCACGTCCATGTCGGCCAGCACCTTGACGCGCGAGACGACCGGCTGACTCAGGCGCGGCGGAACCGTCAGGATGCGATGGAGCTCGCCGTCGATGCGATAACGCACGGCCAGGCCTTCGCGGATCGGTTCGATGTGGATGTCGGTGGCGCGCAACTCGACGGCGCTTTCGATGAGCGAACTGACCAGTTGCACGGCCGAACTGGTGTCGGCGAGGAGTTCGGTCTCAATGCGGGCGCGCGTGGACAGCGGCGTGGCGGCCGCCGCTGCGGCGACCGCCGGCGATTCGGGCGCGGCCGGCGCGGCGGTGGCCGCGGCCGCCTTGGCGGCGGTCGTTTTTCTCCGCCCGCCGCGGCCTGATTTGGCCGGGGCCGGCTGGAGCGGCCCGGGGGCTTCGGCGCGCTCGGCTTCGGGCGGCAGCAGGGCCGATTCAGCTTGGGGACGCTCGCCACGGTAGAAGTCGTTAATCTTGTCGATGATCAGGCCGCTGGGTGAGAAGTACAGGTGAATCCAGCGGCCGGTCAGCCAGTGAACCAGGCCCGCCAGCGCGCCGTTGAGCGGGTCGGCGGTGGCCGCGCCGATGGCGGTGGGGTCTTCGAAAAACGGCGCCAGGATTTGCCGGCGGATCCAGCTTTGCGGGAAGAGGCCGAAATGGCGTGGCTCGGTTTCCATTTCCTCGATCCTGATGCGGGGAACCTCAAGGCCCTCTTCGATCGTGCGCGCCAGGCGGCTGGACGTGAAACCTTGCGTTTCGAGTTGACGCAGTGTTGCGATCGCCCCCTCGCTGTTGAGCCGCTTGAGGAGGTTGAGGAAATCGTCCTCCGTCAGGAGACGGTTGTATTGCAGGATGTGCATCGAAACGAACAGCGTGCCCTGGCGCATCTTCGTCGAGTCTAGGCGGGCGAGCCACTGGTTGACGGCGCCGGCTGATATCAGCCCTTGGTCGATGAGCCACTCGTGCGGCTGGTCGAGAGCCGCAGCCTTCTCGATGGCCTCCGCCGCCGTGGCCTCGTCGAGCACGCGGTCGGCGCGCAACGGATCAATCAGCGCCGGCAGGGGCGGGCGATGGATGGTCAGCATCTCACGCAGTTCGTCGTCGTTGATGATCGCCGAGCTCGTTAGGCCCTGGTGCATGGCCGTGTCGAACGTGCTGCCGAAACGCGCGCGCTTGAAGGTGATTTCGGCATTGAGCAGATCGCGAAAGCTATCCAGCGAAACCTCCTGGGTCAGCACGTCCAGGATCGGTTTGTGCTTGGCGTGGCTTTGAGCATAAGCCTTGTATTCGGTCTCGCCCACCAGGCCGGCGGCGTGGAATAAACGGATGAGTTGGGGGACGGATTCCGATTGGTTCATATTCATGTTGTTCCTTCGTGAGCGAGGTGGGCTCCCCTCTCCTCCACGGGGTTCAGTGGGCGGCCGACTGCTATTTGCCGGCGGGCGACGCGGCGGCCGCCGCACCCAGGCCTACCGGGCGGCGGGCGCCGGCGCGGTTGATGATGTATTGGCGGGCGGGTCCCGCCGCCGTTTCGGCCGGCCAGGCCAGGGTCAGCAGTTCATCGCCGTCGCGCGGGGCCAGTCCGCCCAGTTGGCTCCAGAGCGGATCGGTGGGTGCCAGGGGCCGGACCGTCGCCGTCACCCGGTTGTCGCCCGGCGCGGTGAGTGTCATGGTTTGCGGTCCGGCGGTCGGCGCGGCCACGGCCATGGCGATCGCGGCCGCCGTGGCCTGGGCTTGTGCCATGCGTTCGCCCGACAGGCGTGTCTGGCGTTGGGTAAAACTCATCGATCCCTGGAGCGTGGCGAGCAGAATGGTCACCAGCGCGATGGCGCCGATGACCATCAGCATGGCGTAAGCCCGCCGCGATGACGAGGCAATGTTTCTTGCCCAAATACGATGTCTTTTATGATTGAATCCCTCCATTACTGGATACGTCCCGGAGGCCGGTCCTCCGGGGGTTTTCGTATTTCCTTTTGCGCTAAAGGTTACCATATGGCCTCTCGCCGAAAGGCTGCGTCGGGCCGGTGCGGAGTAAGTCGCCTGCATCATCATGGCTTAACCTCCGGGGTGGTGGCTGGAGCCGCCGTTGGGACCGGAGCGGCGGCCGGCGCCGGTTGTGTCGTGGGCGCGGCGGCGGCGGCGGGCGCCGGGGTGGCGGGCGCCGGGGTAGGTGCGGTCGCCAGCGGCGCCGGCGCGGCGGGCGTCGCCGCGACCGGTTGCCCGGGGGGAACGAGTCCGGGGATGACGGCCGTCTGAAGCTCAACCAGACGTTCGTGGTCGCCGTCGACCTCGGCCCGGACGGTTACCTGGATCAGGTCCGGCCAGCCATTCTCGTCCCAGCTATCCTTGTATACGGGCATCTGGTCGGGTCCGCCGACCGAGGCGTAGGCGAACTGGATCGAAGGCGTAAATCCCTCGGGTCGGCCGGCGATGGGCGCGACCGATTCCTCGGGTATACCGCCCCCCGCGGCGGCGATCGGGTGGATGCGCCGCTGGATGCAGGCCGCCTGGCGCCCTTCAGCCGCGGCCGTGTCGATCACGACCTGGCTGAGTCCCCGCTGCCCCCATGGATTGAGCATCAATAGACCCAATTGGTCGCGTTTAAACACCGGTTTGACCGTCGGCGCGGCGGCGCCCGTCAGGCTGTCGGGCGGGATGGCGGCGCGTATCGCGTCGGTCGCCTGGCCGATGATCTCCTGGGCGTATTGCGTCGCCGCCTGGCGGCGGACCAGGGCGCGCGTTGATTGGTCCGATGTGGTCATCATCCCGTAAACCAGGGCCGCGAAGACGGTCAGCATCGCGATGGCGACGATCAGTTCGACCAGCGTCACGCCGGCGGCGTCGCGCACGCGCCGGGCGGTTGCGGGTAATGGGTTGCGGTGCCTCATCGCGCTTTTACCCCCTTGAGCGTCACACTGTTGGCCGCATTGAATTCCTGTCCCTTGGCCATGTTCCAGCCAACCTGGACGGTAAGGTCGAGCATCCCGTCGGGGCGGGGGGCGACGGTGTCGCGGTAGTCGAATTTGAGGTGGTTGGGCAGTTTCTGGACGATGGCCGGAGGCGTCCAGGCGCGCAACGCGTCATAGGGGCAGGCGCGCAGGCGCTCCAGTTCCTGCTGGGCCAGCAGTTGCGCCTGGATACGCTCGTAGCGCTGCTGGCCGAGGCGCGAGGTGTTCTGTAGATTGTCGTAAACCCCGTAAGCCACGATCGTCAGGACCGCCAGCGCGATCATGATTTCGGCGATCGTGAAACCATGGGCATGGCGGTGGGGGCGGGGCGGCCGCCGTCGTTTTGCCGGCGCCTGGATGGTCCGAAGCTCAACCATAATGTCTACCTGCCGTTCGTTGACGTGCCTTCAGTGATTCCCTTGCCAATCGATTCGCCGCCGCCGTTTGTATCACAAAATAATGACCCACCATTGGGAAAGACATAATAATCCGCGGCCGGATCGAAGGACGATTCCGGATCGATTGTCCGAACACGCGCAATGCCTAAAATCCAATAATACTGAACATCATTGAATGAGTGTGGTGTTGGAATGTCAAATGAATTCAGCGCCGCCGGGGCGTCCGGCGCGCACGGCGGCGACCGCGTCAAAGCATTCACCGCGGCCCGAGGGGGGAATCATGCATCGCGGCCGTCGCGGTCGGTCAAAATGTTTTCGGCATGACCTCGTCCAAGTCGAGGTCGAATTCGGGACGCGCCTTCACCTCGTTGCGCCGCTTGCTGCCGATGGGCAGGGTGAAGATGATTGTCGTGCCGCGATTTTCCCCGGGGCTATGGATCTGGATTTCGCCGCCCATCATTTCCACCAGGTTGCGGGTGATCGCCAACCCCAGTCCGGTGCCCTGGTATTTGCGGGTCGAGGTGCCGTCGACCTGGGTGAATTTCTCGAAAATGGCCGCCTGGCGGTCCAGCGGAACCCCGATGCCGGTGTCGTTGATGCAGAAGCGGATCATATCGTTGCGCTGGGGGTCCGGCTCGGTCCAGAGGCGGATCTCCCCCTCACTGGTGAACTTGATCGAGTTGTCGATCAGGTGGAGCAGGATCTGGCGCGTGCGCCGGTAATCGGCCCGCACGTTGTAATCGAGGATCGACTCATCGAGCTCAATGGTCAGTTTGAGCGACTTCCGGCGCGCCGCCTCGACCCGCTGAAGATAAATTTCGTTGAACAACTCGCGCAGGTCGATGTCGTCGACCAGCAGGGTCATCTGGCCCTCCTCGATCTTCGCGATGTCGAGCATGTCGGTGATGAGGGCGAGCAGGTGCTGGGCCGAAGCCAGGCAGTTGCGGACGTATTCGAGTTCCTCATCGTGGTTTTCGCACAATCCCTCACCGATCAGTTGCAGGAAGCCGATGATCGAGTTGAGCGGGGTTCGCAGTTCATGGCTGGTGTTCGATAGGAACTCGCTCTTGAGCTGATCGATCTGGGCCAGTTGCGCGTTGAGGCGGGCCAGCTTTTCCAACGAGACGTTCAGTTCGTTGTTTTTGTGACGCAGCAGTTCCTGGCTGGCCGCCATGGTGGCGCTGAGCTTGGCGATCTCCATTTCGTGCTTCACGCGCTCGGTGACGTCGCGGAAGATCACGCCCAGTCCCTCACGCTGCGGATAGAAGCTCAACTCGAATTGGTGAAGCTGGTCGCGGATCTCCACCGCAACGGAGATGGTCTTCTGGGTCTTGCTGCGGAGTTCATCGATGAGCGCCCCGCCGACTGTTGCGGGCGACAGATTTGGAAAAATTCTCCCCACGTGGCAGCCGATCAGACTGTTGCGCGACTGCCCCAGTATGCGTTCGGCGCTCGTGTTGGCGAACACGATGTCGCCGTCGCCGTCCAGCGCCAGCAGGCCGTCGGCGATTCCTTCGACCAGGTGCTGGTAGCTGGCCGACTGGTTCTCGGCAAGCAGTTGCTCCTGGGCGACCCTGTGTTGAGTGACGTCCCGCAGGTTCAGGCAAGGCCACTGCTCGCCGGCGCTTGACCGGAGCAGGGCGACGAAGGCGGCTTCGGCCAACAGGATAAAACCGTCGGCGCGGAGCAACTTGATTTCGATGGCCGGGTAACGGACCGAAGGCTTGTTCTGGCTCATGAACAACAGATTCTGCAGTCCTTCAAGGTCGTCCCTGCCGGGGATGAGGTCCGCCAGACCGCGGCCGACCAGACAACCCGATTCGTAATTGAGCAGGTGATGCGCGGCGTCGTTTGCTTCGACGACGTCGAGGCTGTCGGGCGCGACGACCAGCAGTGGCGAAAGGCAATCGCGAATGGGTATCCGTATATCCCGTCGACCCGGGGTATCGCCTGAGTCGATGGCGTTATTTATGGGTGGCTGCGCGTCTGCCATACGATGACTTCGTTCGTCAATCAACGGGATTGACCACGGGAATTCATGGCCGCATACCCCACACCAATAGGCGATGGAGCGATGACGACACTACACTTATCGTATTGCGCGCGGCTGAGGATGAGACGAATTTCTCCCCCGCCCTCCCGCTTTCGCGCCGGGGCGATCGCGCCGTAAACACGCGCCGCAAACACGCGCCGTATGGATTTATGCGGCCCCCCGGCGTTTTTCGCGTTAAAATGAAGCTGTCGCCCTCCTCAAGAGGGTATGCGGCGAATGCGCAGTTTAAAGGAGGGCCACGGTGTCGTTCATCGCCAACACGCCCGACGACGTCGCCCGCATGCTCGAAGCCATCGGCGTCGACGACATCGAAGATTTGTTCGCGCCGATTCCGCGCCATGTTCGCCTGGCCGAACCGCCCGGGCCGGCCCGAGGGCTGTCGGAATACGAGGTTCTGCGCCTGGCGCGCGAGCGCGCCCGCCGGAACCGGGCCGCCGCCGTCCACTACCTCAGTTTCATCGGCGCCGGGGCTTATGAACATTTCATTCCGGCCGCCGTCCAGGCGATCGCCCGGCGCGGCGAATTGCTCACGGCCTACACGCCCTACCAGCCCGAGGCCAGCCAGGGCACGCTCCAGATCATCTACGAATTCCAGTCGATGATTTGCGCGCTGACGGGCCTGGAGGTGGCCAACGCCTCGATGTATGACGGCGCCTCGGCTTTGGCCGAAGCCATCCTGATGGCCGTGCGGATCACCGACCGCCGCCAGGCGCTGCTGCCCGAGACGCTGCATCCGCGTTGGCGCGAGGTGGCGCGAACCATCACCGCCGGGCTGGGGATCGAGTTGCTGGATTACCCCGCCCGCGCGGTCGGGAACGGTGGCGCCGGCGCCGTGACCGATCCGGCCGCTGCCGCCTGGCCGGCCGCGGCCGACGACGTCGCCGCCGTGGTCATCGCGCAGCCCAATTTCTGGGGTTGCCTCGAACCGGCGGCCGAATTGACCGCCCGCGCGCATGACCATGGGGCGTTGGCGATCGCCGCCGTCAATCCGATGAGCCTTGCGGTGCTGGAGCCGCCCGGCGAGTGGGGCGCCGACGCGGCCGTCGGCGAGGCGCAGCCGCTGGGCCTGCCGCTTAGCTACGGCGGCCCCTACGCGGGTTTTTTCGCCACGCGCGCCGAGCACGTCCGCCGCATGCCGGGCCGCCTGGTCGGTCGCACGCGGGACGCCCGCGGCCGCGACGGATTCGTCCTGACCCTCCAGACCCGTGAGCAGCATATCCGCCGCGAGCGGGCCACCTCGAACATCTGCACTAATGAAGGGCTGTGCGCGGCGATGGTCACCGTCTGGCTGGCGCTGGTGGGCAAGGAAGGTTTCGTCCACCTGGGCCGGCTGAACCTCGACCGCGCGGCGCGCCTTCGCGAGGCGTTGCTGCGCCTGCCGGGCGTCGAACCGTTCAGCAACGCGCCTTTCTTCAATGAATTCACGCGGCGCCAGCGACACCACC
>JAMCWS010000164.1 GCA_023480605.1 bacterium | reverse complement strand
CGCCGCCGGAGGCCTGCATGAGGGGCGCGGCGCGCCGCGCGGCGGCGACGAGCGAGTAGACGCTGACCTCGAGCGCCAGCGTGAAATTCGGGCGGGGCGTGTCGACGTAGCGGCCGGCCAGGTCCTCACGGCGGGCAAAAGCGAGGGAGTGAACGAGGAAGTCGAGGCGGCCGCCGAACGCCTCGCGCACGTGTTCGAAAAAGTGATCGAGCTGGTCGTCGCGCATCAGGTCGCACGGCAGGCACAGGGCGCCCTCCAGCGTGGCGACGAGTTCCCGCGCGCCGGCCTCGACGCGCTCGTTTTGGTAATTGAACGCCAGGCGCGCGCCGGCTTCGTGCGCCGCGCGTCCGACGTGCCAGGCGATCGAGTGATCGTTGGCGACTCCGAATATCACCCCGCATTTGCCGTCCAATTGCATGGGCGCCGCTCCGCGTTCGGCAAAAGAATTCAAAGGATGTAAAGGACCTGAAAGGCCAATAAACGACGTATCAGTTCCCCATTGGCGCCTGAATTTCAGACCCGCACGGGGCCGCTCTGACGGAGTTTGGCGAGTTGGCCGGCGAGTTTCTTGCGTTCGGCGGGCTCCATGCGGTCGATAAAGAGCACGCCATTCAGATGGTCGATTTCGTGCTGGATGCAACGCGCCTTCAGCCCCTCGGCCGCCGCTTCGACCGGCCGGCCTTCCAGATCGGTGTAGCGATAACGGATCGAGGCCGGGCGCCAGACGTCGCCCTCGATGCCCGGCAGCGAAAGGCACCCCTCGCTGGCGACGTCGTCGGTATCGCTCTCCTCGGTCACCTCGGGATTCACCATGAAAATCGGCTGGCGGCCGGGATTGGTGTTGTCTTCCTCACGCTTGTGCCATTCCACGTCGACGACAATGATACGCTCGGTCAAGCCGACCTGGTTGGCCGCCAGCCCGACCCCACGCGATCCGTACATCATTTCGGCCATCTGGCGCGCGATCTCGACGTGGCGGGGGGTGACGACCGCCACCGGCCGCGCCTTTTCGCGCAACACGGGATCGTTGTAGATACGAATTTCCAGTTTGTCGTTGTTCATCGATTCATCCTTGCCCCGCCGCCCGCGCGCTGCCGACCCCGGCCGCTGCTTTATTTTAGGCATTTTGTGACAAGCGTATCAAATAATTTCTCCTGCGCCGGATCACCCGCCATCCGCTCGGGATGCCACTGGACGCCCAGAAAAAACGGCTGGCCCTCGACCTCGACGGCTTCAGTGACGCCGTCGGGCGCCCAGGCGGTGCGGCGCAGGCCCCGGCCCAGGCGGCCGATCGCCTGGTGGTGCATCGAATTGACGAAGATCGTGCCCGCGTGTCCCAGCGCGGACGCCAAGCGGCTCCCCTCGCTCACTTCGACGGGGTGTTCGAGCGGGGGGTGTTCGCGCGCACGGGTGAAATGGCGCAAAACACCCTCGGGGCCGTCCACGGGTAGATCCTGTAAGATGGCGCCACCCAGGGCGACGTTCAGTTCCTGGCAGGCCAGGCAAATGGCCAGCGTCGGCATGCGGCGCGCGAGCAGGCGATCGAGCAGGCGAAAATCCGATTCCTCGCGCCGGGCTTCGAGCGGAACGACCGTTGGCAGCGTGACGCCGCCAAAACGCTCGGCGTGCAGATCGTCGCCGCCGATCATCAGGTAGCCATCGACGCGGTCGAGAAAGGCGTCGAGTTGGGTTGGTTCGGTAAGGGGCGGCATGAGAATGGGAAGGCCGCCAGCGTGGAGGATCGCCTCCCAGTATGCCGGCCGCAACTCGGTCATCAGCCCCCAGCCGGAGGTTTCAAGGCCGGTGTTGATGCCGATGGTGGGAATAGAGCGGGCCATAGCACTCCGACTTTATTCGTGATCGTGATCGTCATCGTAATCGATTCTCTATCGAATAATCATAAGGTGTCTGATCATGGGAAAGTGATCGATTACGATGACGATCACGATCACGATCACGAATATACATTTTGTACCTGCGTTCCTTCACCCCAGCGCCGGCTCGGCGACTTTTGGCGGATTGAGCACCAGTCGCTCGGCGAGATAATCCTCGATCCGGCCCAGTTCGATCCGGTCCTGCTCCATGGTATCACGGTCGCGGACGGTGGCCTTGCCGTCGTCGAGCGACTCGACGTCGATCGTGACGCAGAAGGGAGTGCCGACTTCATCCTGGCGGCGGTAGAGCTTGCCGATGGCGGCCGTGTCGTCGTAAACGGCGCGCCAGCGCTGCTTGAGGGCGGCGGTGAGGGCCTGGCACTTCTCGACGATCTCGCCGCGCTTCTTGAGCAGCGGCAGCACGGCCACCTTGAGCGGGGCCATCGCCGGGTGCAGGCGCAAGACGACGCGCTTTTCGCCGCGCACCTCCTCCTCGTGGTAGGCGTCGATCATGAAGGTGAGCGCCGTGCGGTCGACGCCGGCGGCCGGCTCGATGACGTAGGGCGTGATCGCTTCCTTGGTCTCCTCGTCGAAAAACTTAAGGTTCTTGCCCGACTGCTTCATGTGAGCGGTGAGGTCGTAGTCGCCGCGGTGGGCAACGCCTTCGAGCTCGCCCCAGCCCATCGGGAAGTTGTATTCGATGTCGTGGCACATGCGGCTGTAATGGGCCAATTCGTCGGCGTCGTGCTGGCGCAGGCGCAGGTTCTCGCGCCGGATGCCGTAGCGCAGATACCAGTTGAAGCGCTCGTTGACCCAGTGGCGATACCACTCCTCGTCGGTGCCGGGTTTGCAGAAAAACTCCATCTCCATCTGTTCGAATTCGAGCGTGCGGAAGACAAAGGCCTTGGTGGTGATCTCGTTGCGGAAGCTGCGGCCGATCTGGGCGATGCCGAAGGGGAGCTTGCGCCTCATCGAGCCGCGCACGTTCTCGAAGTTGACGAACATGCCTTGGGCCGTCTCGGGGCGCATGAAGACGGTCGAGGCGGCGTCCTCGATCGGGCCGACGTGGGTGCGGAAGAGGAGGTTGAACAAGCGCGGCTCGGTCAGTTCGCGATTGCCGCAGGTGGGGCAGGTGCGCGGCGAGCCCTTGAACTTAATCTCGGCGATTTCCTCCAGCACGGCGCCGTTGTGGCGATAGCCGGGCCGGATGACCTTGGTCGGGATCTGTGGTCCGAGGGTCACTTCAAAGCGTTCGGTGGCGCCGCCGTCGGTGCGGGCGGTGACGGTGTAGACGGCCTCGTAGCCCTCGACGTGGTCGGCGCGGAAGCGAGCGCGGCAGCTTTTACAGTCCACCAGCGGATCGGTGAAGTTCTCGACGTGGCCCGAGGCGCGCCAGACGTCGGGGTGCATGAGGATCGAGCACTCGAGACCCTCGATGTCGCCGCGCTCCTGGACCATGGCGCGCCACCAGGCGTCGCGCACGTTGCGCTTGAGCTCGACGCCCAGCGGGCCGTAGTCGTAGCACGCGGCCATGCCGCCGTAGATTTCGCTGCTCTGAAATATGAACCCCCGCCGCTTGCAGAGGGAAATGATCGTGTCCAGACTGACGGCCATGTTGCGCTCCCGCCCCCGGATTCCCCGCCCCCGCCCCGTCGGGAAGACGGATATAGGTCCAACACAAATATCACACGGATGGCGGGGATGCAAGGAACGGTGCCACCGGTTTACGGTCGGGCATGATTTTTTACGAAATAACCGCAAAATCAACCACTAAGGCACCAAGCCACAAAGATATCCTGCGTCCCACCCATCGCGGCAGATCTTCTGGGAATAACGATATCTTGGTGTCTGTGTGTCTTGGTGGTTCAGTTTACCCCGCCAGTCGGCGACGGCACGTTGCAGGTTTCAGTAACGACTAACTTACAAGATCGGGATTCGGGCTTTCGACGGGCAGGCCCATGGTTTCGAGGTAGAGGCTTTGGGTTTGGGCGACCATGTTGCCCAAGCTGAAAAACCGGGCGCGCTGGGCAGCGGCGGCGCCGAGAGTCTGGCGCAGGGCGGGGTCGCGCCAGAGTTTGCCCATTGCGGCATGGAGAAGATCGGGGCGGCCCGGTTCGATGATCAGGCCCTCGCGCCCGTCGCCGACGGCCTCGGC
>JAMCWS010000246.1 GCA_023480605.1 bacterium | reverse complement strand
CTGCTTTCGCTGCTTCATCTTCGAGACGGCGTATTCGGTCGTGAGTTGGGAATTGGTCGCGCCGGCCGGGACGGTTCCCTGGGCGGCGGCGGGGGTTGCCGTCGGAGGGGGTGTGACGGCGACCGCCGAACCGGGGCTCTTGTCCACCTCGGTCTGGGTCCGTTCGCTCACCTTGATGGGATCCTGGTCGTCGGGATTGTAGATCTCCTTGACTTCGCGCGACGTGGAGAAGTCGAAGTCGGCCTGGACGCGCGCGGCGACCTTGCCCTTGCCGACGACTTTCTCCAGCATGGTTTCGATCCGCGACTTGAGCAGGTCCTCGTATTGCGTCTTAAAGTTGTTCTGGGTCAGGGTCAACGTGGCGCCCTCGGGCAATCGACTTTCGTTGAGCAGGTTGCCCAGATTGTCGATGATCGAGACGTCCTCGGGCTGCAGCCCCTCGACGCTGTGCGAAACAAGATGGATGATGCCGCTGACCTGTTTGTCGGTGAGGGCGGCGCCGTTGTGAAGCTTGATGACCACCGAGGCGGTCGGGCGCTCGCTGTCCTGGGCGAAGAGGACATTTTCGGGCAGGGCCAGGTGGACGCGGGCGCGTTCGATCTCGCGCAGCGAAAGCAGCGTGCGGGCCAGTTCCCCCTCGCGCATGCGCAGGTAATTCTTTTCCTGCTGGAACTTGGTCTGACCGAGCGAATTCTTGTCCATCAGTTCGAAACCGACGATGCCGCTGCTCGGAATGCCTTCCATCGCCATCATCATGGCCGCCTCGTCGGACCGATTGCGCGGCACCTTGATCGTCGTGCCGCCGTTTTCCAACCGCGCTTCGATACCCATCTGGCGCAGTTTGCCGATAGCCTCGCCGGCGTCGCCGGCCTGCATGCCGGTGAACAGCACCACGTAGCCCCCCGTGCGCGTGTGCAACGTCAGCGCCACCATGGCGCAGACCGAGCCCATCACGATCGCCAGGAGCAGCAGGCGCCGGGCGGCGGACTGAGATTTGATTATCTGGCCGATCTGGTTCGTCATCTTCATCAGGAAACTCATTGTTGCCTTCCAAGTGTCACGTGATGGCCCGCCGGTATTTCAACGCATCATGGTTCCCGTAAATTATACTTTCATATCATTAAGGTTCCTGGCCCTCATGCAAACTCCACTCAAACCTGCATCCGCATGACCTCTTCATAGGCTTTAAGAACCTTGCTGCGGACTTCGAGAAGCATCCGGAAAGAGATATCGGCCTTCTGCAGCGCGATCAGCGTCCCGTGGACGTTGGCCGAACGCCCGGTGGCCAGGTCTTCGACCATCCGGTCCGACTCGTTCATCAGGTGATTGACCTTGTCGATCGATTCAGTGACGGATTGCGAAAATGATTTATCTCCGGCGGCCGCCGACTCGTCCGCCTCTTCCGTCCGGCCGATCGCGTCGCTGAGCATCTGGCCGAAGTCGTCTCCGGCCGGAGTTATCTCCCGCCGGCCGGCGACGCCGAGCGGGTCGGACTGCGTGAGCCGGTCGAGTCCGCCGCCGCTGATCGCGCCGATTCGCCCCTGCATCGCCATCGAGTCCATGTTCGCCTTCCTTTCAAGTCAGTCCGAAGTCCGCCCTTGCCTTTAGCGCCGGATCAGTTCGAGGGCCGACGCCAACAGGTCCTGGGTCGTCTTGGCCGCCGCCAGGTTGGCCTCGTAGGAGCGCGAGGCTTCGATCATGTCAGTCATCTCGCGAAATGTGCTGATGTTGGGGTAGGCGACGTAACCTTGCGCGTCGGCGAAGGGGTGGCCGGGCTGATACTGGCGGATCGGTTCAGCCGGGTCTTCGACCACCGTCGGCGCGGCAACGGTTTGAAGAGCTGCCTTGGCGTCGGCCAGGCTTTGTTCGAAGGTGGCGCCGGCGGCAGTCGACTCGACCGGCACGGCCTGGAGCACGACTTCCTTGCGCCGGTAAGGCCCGTTCGGGCCGACCGTCTGCTGGTTGGCCAGGTTTTCGGCGATGACCTGCAAACGGGTGCGCTGGGCCCGCATTCCCGCCGCGCTGATGTCCAGAGCCACGAAGTCATCCATGGGCGCTTACCCCCTTCGTCAGGATTCTTTGTCGAAAATCGTCGTCATCTGGCGGAACTTGGCCGCCATGACCTGGGCCGTCACCGAGTAGAGCACGCGATTGCCGCTCATTTTGCCCAGTTCGGTTTCCAGATCGACGTTGTTGCCGTCGAGGCCGCGCGCCGTCGCTTCGGATTCGTTGATGACCAGCGGATCCTCCGCCTGGTCGATGGCCTTCTGCAGCGAGGCGGCGAAATCCAATTCCCGGGCCTTGTAGCCGGGCGTGTCGATGTTGGCCAGGTTCGAGGCGATAATGCGCTGGTTCTCGGCGCGCATATCGAGCGAGCGTTCGAGGATCGTCAGGCTGTCACTGAAGAGTTCCATCGTGGGCGCACTCCTTTGCTTCGCCATACATGCAAAGGCAGTGCCAGAGCCTCCGGCGGGCGCCCAACCCGGTCAGTCGGAACCCGGATCCGAACCGTTAATCATTGTATGTGATTGACAATATGTGACTTGCGTTATAAAGTGAGATGTCGGATTTTTGACTATCCCTAGATTATGCTAAAAAACCGCCCATCGGAATTGTCAAAATTCTGACAAAAAATCCCCCGGCGCCAATCTTCCGGCAAAAATTTCCATGTCCCGGTTGAGGATTTCCCGTCCATTAGTGTCTTATCGTCCTATCGGCTCGCTAGTTCCAGCAGTCCATATAGGCCATCAATGAAGGCGTCGGTGGCGCGGCCGGGGTTGTAGAAGATATCGGCCGCGGCCGCGCGGCGCGTGGCGCTCAGCTCCCCGGGCTTGGCCAGGGCCGCGTCACAGGCTTCGAGGAGTTCGTCCACGCCTCCGACGATCCGGCCCGTCTTGCGTCCCCAGCCGTCGAGGTCGATCGTTTTTTCGTATTTGCGGATCAGGTCGGGAACGTCGATCCAGACGATTGGGCGATTCAGCAGCAGGTATTCGTTGGCCACCGACGAGGCGTCGGAGACCAGCAGGTCGGCGGCGAACAGGTAAGGGACGACGTTGGCGCCGCGCGCAAAACGCACGCGAGGGCCTTCGAGTTCGGGTGCGACGCGGCGCCAGTCGATCGGGTTGGTCGCCGGGTTCCAGGCCCAGTCGTGGAGCTTGATCAGCAGTGTCCAGCCGTCGCGGGCGGCCGCCCGGCGCATGAATTCCACGCCGTGGGAATAGAGCGACGACTCGGGCCGCCAGGTGGGGGCATAAAGGACGACGGGGCGGGCCGGATCGGCCCCGGCCTCGCGCAGGATGGCCTCACGGTCGAGTGATCCATCGAAAAAGGCGTCGAGTTTGGGCATCCCAATGCGGTGGAAACCGGGCCATTCTTCGGGGAAGAGACCTTTGGCGACGAAGCGCCGGCGCATATCCTCACCGACCAGGAACAGATCGCTGAAACGTCGGATGCCGGGCGTGTACATTTTACCCTTGAAGCTGACTCCGTGGAAAATCTGGACGGCGCGACGGGCGCGCCGCGCCGGCTGCCAGATGTCGGGACTGACGTAGGCGTCCCACACCCGCCACCGGGTCGCCAACCCTCCCGCCGCGCGTGCCCCGGCGAAGCCCAGCGCGGCGAGGATGCCGGGCGCGTCGGCGCCTCCCCGCGCCCTGCCCCCCGATCCCCCTTCGCCCGTGAACCGGATCCGCAGGCGCGGGTCGGTCCACAACCGCCGCAGCGGCCGCTCGAACATCACGGCGTTCATCGGGGCTTTGCAAAAAAAAAGCAGACTGGCCATGTCACTCATGCCGTCCGGCACTCACCCAGATCGGGCTGGACCAGGCCAGCGACGGATTGCCATACTCGTCCGCGTCGGCCTGGACCACGCGCAGATAATACCAACTTTTACCCGCGAACGTGTTGTCGGTCCATTCGAAACGAACCGACCGCCGGGCCGGGGCGATCCGGTGGCAGACGTCGCCGTCGCGAATCACCTCGACCTCGGCCAGCCGCGCCGTTCCGCGCACGCGGACCTCGATCCGGGGCGGCCCGTCGACGGAGATCTCCTCGCCCATCCAAC
>JAMCWS010000103.1 GCA_023480605.1 bacterium | reverse complement strand
CCATCCTGTCCCTCAACGCGCTGGCGCCGCCCCCGGCGCCGGGGCTGCCGCCGGTGGGGTCGCCGGCGGGCCGGGCGCGGGCGTCGCACCACCGCCAGGGGCGCCGCCGCCGGGGGCGCCGCCCGACTTGCTCTTGATTTGCGCGATCTTCGCCCGCACCGCCTCGATGTTCTGGTAGTTTTTGTATTCCGTCTCGATTTGTTGGAGATGGATGAGGGCATTAAGCAGATCGCCCTGGCTTAGTTCGATATCCGCGATCCGCTCCAGGCTTTGCCAGGCCTTGAGGTCGCCGTTGTTCGTCGTGATGACGGTCCAGTAGCTGGTTTTGGCCTTGGCCAGGTCATTGAGTTTGTATTGGCATTCGGCGATCTGGTAGAGAACATCGAGCTTGAGCGCCCCCTCGGGGTTGAGGCTCAGCGCCTGGTTGTAAGCCTCGAGCGCCTTGGCATAATCACCCGCGTTGAACAATTCCGTGGCGTTGTTGTAGGCCTGTTCCGCCGCATTGCCCGGCGCCGGCGTCACACCCCCCGGGCCCACCCCCGGGGCCGCCGGCGAGGTCGCCGTTGTCCCGATGTCCATCGGATTGGTCCGGATATTCATCGTTTTGCTGACCGTGTCGACGGCGAAGGTCAGTTCCTCGACCTTGGCGTTGAGTTTGTCGATTTCGCTCACCAGGTCTCGATTGCGTTTCTCGAGGTCTTCAAGCGACGTTTTTACGGCGTCGTTGCGTCCTTGGAGGTTGTCGTAAATCGAGTTAAGCACCTGCGTATTCTGGCGGTTGCTCGATGCCTGCTCTTCGATCCACTTGTCGAGCTTGTTGCGAATGGCCAGCACGTCCTTGGCCATGGCGTCGTTCGAGGCCGTCAACGTCTCGCACGCCATCGGAACCACCAGCAGGCCGCCCAGGACGATGACCAGCGCCCAGCGCCGGAATCCGGTCGACCAATCGATTCGGTGCAGCGGAACAGGTAACATGGTTTGCCAACCCTTCATCCAAACGTGATACGTATCGAATTTGCTTTCAGACCCATCCCGGCGGATCTCGCCGCCTCGTTATCGTGATCTTAGCCGCAATCAGCGTTTCCGTCTTACATTTCCGCGTGACACGCCCCCAATTATCGGCGCGGCCCAAGGCCTCGCCGCGCGGCCGTTCCGCGCCGGGCGCGCACTCAGTACACCAGGAACTGCACGCGCCGGTTCTTCGCCCAGGCCTCTTCGCTGCTGGCCGGGTCGATTGGACGCTCCTCGCCGTAGCTGATCGTGTGCAGTTTGTCGGCGGGCACGCCGCGCGATACGAGATACTCCCTTACCGCCTTGGCGCGCCGGTCGCCCAGGTTCAGGTTGTATTCCACCGTGCCCCGCTCGTCGGTGTGCCCTTCGATCTGATATTGGTAATCCGGATGGGCCAACATCCACGCGGCGTCGGCGTCCAGCGTCTGCTGGGCTTCGCCCGTCAGGTCGGCGCTGTCGAAATCGAAGTAGACCGTGCGCAGTTCGGCGACGGCCCCCTGGGGCGCCTGCCGCAACGCGCCCGGCTCGGCCAGCGTGCCCGGCACGGGCGGTGGAGGCAACTGCCCCGGCGCCGGCAGCGCCGACGACGCGCCGCCCAGCCCACTGGCGTCGGGAGCCGGCGGCAGCGTGATCGTGTCCGGTTTGTAAATGCCGGTCTTGTCCGGCTTGGTGCGCCAGAATTGCCACCAGTGCTGGCGCTCCTTGGGACTGATGCCGCAACCCACGGGACCGACGGCGAGCGCCAGCCCGAATAAGGCGACCAACGCATGGCGAATGAGGCGGTTTCTGCGGGAACGTTGGATCATCGGGAGAATCCTCCTTGATATGGACACGGGCCGACGCGCGGCGCCGACACTCGTTGTCGAACGCAATGCCGGACGGCGTGGACTCACAGCAGAATTTAGACAAATAAAGGGGAAGTTTCCACCCCAAAAACATGGAATTCGGCGCTGCCAGGTGCGCGCCGCGTCGCGCCACCGCCCTTCGCCACGGCGTGCATCGCCGCTCTACGGCTCGGGGTCGCCGCGGCGCGTTTCCACCCGTGCCGGCCCCTTCCGCCCGCTTCGCGCCCCCGTCGCCGGATGTATATGCGTCGTCGGCGGGTCGCCGGCCACCTCCAACTGCTGGACCGGACCGACCGTCTCCTCCAGAAAGGCGATGATCCGCCGGTACGATTCCTCGCGCAAACCTTCGGCTTCCAGGATGATCCGCCCGTCCGGCTCGATGTGAATCGTGAACTCTTCAGGCTTCGCCATCGTCGTTGCCTCATCGTGTCCGCCGGCGAATCATCTCCAGCCCCGTGCGCATGACTGATCGACTTATGCCCGATCTCATACTATCAAGCCGGCCCCCGGCCCGCAACGCTCACCCCGTCTTCGAAGCGACGGCCGCTCCCGTCCCGCTTCTCCGGCCATTTGCCGCCCGGTCTTTCAGACACATCAAAGTGTAAACGGTTCCACCCCAGCCATGTGAATTCTCTTTTTCCCGATTAAATAGACTCCCTCGACACCTCCCCGGTTTGCCCCGACCGCACGAATCATCCTGGGGGCTCTCACGATGCCATTGAACGGACACGATACATGACGAAACCGCACATCCACGGAAAGCCAAGTTCAGCCCCCGATCCGCCTATTGATCCTCTCGTCTCTTATTGCCTCCTTGCCTCAACGGATTCCTCGGTGGGGTCCACCGGTATATAGTCGTGAACGGCGATGAGTTGCTTTCTGTCGGTGCTTATTCCCGGCTGGATTCTTTTGTGTCCCATGCCGGCGTCGGATACAATAAAACCGGGCGGTCCGATCGCGGAGCATTCGGTCCGGAGCCGAACTCCGGAACGCGATCCGACACATGGGGCGAGGGGAGGCGCTTCGGGGTGTTCGAAACCTTTGAACACACGGCCGATCTCGGGTTGCGCGTCGTCGCTCCCGACCTGGCCGGTCTGATGGTTGAGGCGGCGCGTGGCTTAATGGCCGTCATGGTCGAGAATCCCGCGCGAATTCAGCCCCGGCGCGAACTGAATTTTCGGCTGGCCGGCTGCAATTCCGACGAATTGCTGCTCGATTGGCTTGCCGAGTTGCTTTTCCGCCTCCAGAGCGAACACCTTGTGTTTAGCGATTTCCGCGTCCGCTTGACCCCCGGCGGCCTCGAAGCCCGCGCCGGCGGCGAGCCATTTTCTCCGGCCCGGCACGGGGCGGGGGTGGACGTCAAAGCGGTCACCTATCACGGCCTGCGCGTCGAACGCACCCCCGAAGGATGGCTCGCCGAAGTGGTCCTCGATCTCTAGCATCCACGCCGACTCGGTCTCGGCGCGCACACGCCTGATGGCTGGCGGCCTGGCCGCCCGAAATGCACGATCATGGCCTTGATCAATAAACATGACCTTGAAAGGGTGGACGACGTCTGCTGGCGCATCCCGCGCCGGTTCAATCCCGCAATGCGCGTCGACGGCCTCGTCTTCGCCGACGACCCTCTTCTCGATGCCGCCCTCGCCGACGATTCGCTCGCGCAGGTGGCTAACGTGGCCTGCCTTCCCGGCATCGAAGGCGCCAGCCTGGCCATGCCCGATATCCACCTGGGTTACGGCTTCTGCATTGGCGGCGTCTGCGCGACCGACCCCGCCGCCGGGGGCGTCATCTCGCCGGGGGGCGTGGGCTATGACATCAACTGCGGAGTCCGCCTCCTGCGAACCGACCTGAACGAAACCGACGTCCGCCCCCGCCTGGAGACCCTCGTCACTCAACTCTTTAGCGAAATCCCCAGCGGGGTCGGGCGTTCCGGCCCCTTCCGCTTCGATCATGGCGAACTGAGGCGCCTCATGGCCGAGGGACCGCGCCGGCTGCTCGCGCAAGGGCTGGCTACCGAGCGCGATCTGGAGTTCACCGAAAGCGGCGGCCGCCTCGAAGGGGCCGACCCCGAGGCCGTCAGCGACCGCGCCCTCGACCGCGGCGCCGACCAATGCGGCACGTTGGGCTCCGGCAATCATTTCCTCGAAGTCCAGGTGGTCGAGGAGATCGAGGACCCCCCCGCCGCCCGCGTCATGGGCCTGCGCGAGGGGGGCGTCTGCGTC
>JAMCWS010000386.1 GCA_023480605.1 bacterium | reverse complement strand
CAGGATCAAATCGTAAGCGGTCCGGTTGAGTAGGGAAAGCGCCTCGGTGGCGCCGGTGGCCGCGTCGATGCGAAAGCGCTGTTCGAACAGACGGGCGATCAGGTCGGTGATGAGGGGATTGTCGTCGACCACCAGGATGACGGGGGCCGGGAAGATCAGGTCTTCGGTGGCCGGGGATCCTTCGGGCGCCGCGCCGGCCGTCGGTTGGCCGATCAGGTCGATCATCTCATCGTGTTTGCCATAAGGCACCGTGCGCATGTGGTTGAGATTCTTGAGCTGGGTGGTCACTTCCTGAATGCGGCGGCACTGGGCGATGATCGTACGCAGGTCGCGGCGCACTTTCTCGTCGAGCTTGTGTCCTTCGAGCAGGAGCAGTTCCGCCGTGCCCATAAGGCCGGTCAGCGGATTGTTGATTTCGTGGTTGACGCTGACGGCCAGATGATTGAGCAGCTTGAGTTTATCGTGGTCGATCTGGGCATGGCGGGCGCGTGCGACGGCGATCACGCGGTCGATGATGCGTTCGATCGCCGTCGGAGCGGCATCGAGTGTCAGCACCTCGACCGCGCCCAGTTGCATAAGGGTCAACTGGCGGCGATAAGAAGTGGTGGGCGTCACGGCGATCACGCACTTGAGCGGATGACGGCGGCAGATGGCTTCCACGGCGGCTTCGAGCGTTTCGGCGCGCATGGGTTCGTGTAGATCGGAGCCGAGGAAGAGGACATCCCAATCGACCTTTTCGGCCAGAAGCGCCTGAAAGCCGTCGGGGTTGGGCAGGCGTTGAAAAGAATCTTCCCAACTCCAGCAGATCGGCTCCAGATAGTCGCCGATCCAGGGTTTGGAAATGCCGAAGGTCACCCAGGCGATCGCCCGCTGGGGGGGCGGATCACCCGCGGGGTCGGGGGAAGTATGGGACTGTGTCGAAACCATGTCGGTCTTTCACGGGGCCCGGTTGGCAGCCGGCGGCGAAGCGCCGGCCCATCATTCCACCCGGCTTCGCACGGCGGCCCGCATGGGACCGCCAGTCCTATCTTACCAAAACAAGCACCAAATGTAACATCGTCCTGTTTGGGGCACACCTTAACCGGCAAACGCGACCGTGGGGCGATGTAAAGTCCGGGGGAAAACTCCGTAAGATACCGCCGTTCCCGTGAGACTTGCACCACGGACCGGTCATATTCAGCCCGGTTCGCCCAAACGATTCTTGGTTGTGCGCCTTCCGGATTCGCCTGTGCTGTTGCCCTCGGGATTCACATCAATTCCATTGAGGTGATACTTAAGATATCCGGTCCCTTCATCCATCGTGATTCTTCACATATCGACAAATATGTATAAACCGCAAACGCACTAAGGCACTAAGATTATATAATACAGTCATTTACGATCAATCCGGCACTCATTGTGAATCCGAGACGGGGAACGAGCGGCACCCGCAGGGCTTCCACGTTATGACGTTGATTTGACTGGCCTTTCTTTGCGTCGTTGCGCCTTTGCTTTCAAAAACCGATGGATCAAGGCATCCAAGGTTCCATGATAGCGGTTGACTGTCCGCCAGGGAGTCGCTATTCCTGTTTTTCCCGCGGGGGCGCGCCCGGGTATGAATAACGACTGACGGACGACGAAAGTCGAGCGCGAGCGCGATTACGAGATAGTTTCTTCCGTCAGGATGGGCTTGACAGCGCGCTGGAGGCATCCATGCACATCATCGTCGCCGAGCTCGAAAAGCAATACCTTGCGGCGCTGAGAATGTGGGAACAGGCCGTTGAAATCTGCCCGGAGGAATTATGGCTCATGCCGCCGACGACGGCGCCTTACTGGCGCCAGGCTTACCACTGCATTTTCTGGTTGCACAACTTTCTCGGCGGCAAGGATAAAGCGTTCGATTTCCGTCCCTTCGGCGTCGATGTGGATCCGCGGCTTTTCAACGTCGCGCCCAAAGCGATCGGCCAATCCGACGCGCTGGAATACGGTCGCCAGACGCGCCGGTGGATCGGCGAGGTCTTCGAGGCACTGCCTTTCGAAGAACTGACCGCCGCCAGCGCGTTCGAAAACGGTCAATTCTCGACCGTTATCCAGCGCCTTCTTTATGGCCTTGGCCATGCCCGCCACCACATCGGCGGACTGGCCGCCGCACTTCGGTTTCATCGCTTAACAAACCAATCAGGAGTCAGATGATGGCCGCCGCTTCCCGCAAACCAAACATCCTCGTCATCTTCGCCGATGACCTGGGATACGGCGAACTGGGTTGCCAAGGCAATCCCCAGATCCCCACGCCGCACATTGATTCGCTGGCGCGCAACGGCGTGCGCTTCACCGATGGCTACGTGACCGCGTCGGTTTGCAGCCCGTCGCGCGCGGGGATGATCACCGGCCGCTACCAGACGCGCTTCGGCCACGAGTTCCTGTTCACCGGTCACCACAACCTGGATCCCAACGCCGGGCTGCCGGCGGGCGAACGCACCCTGGCCGATTACCTGGGCGCGGCCGGCTACGCCACGGGACTCGTCGGCAAGTGGCACCTGGGCGGCCGACCCGAGTATCATCCCCAACGGCGCGGTTTCCAGGAGTTTTATGGATTCCTGCACGAGGGGCACTATTACGTCCCCCCCGCCGACCCTTACGTTTACGCCCACCTGCGCAACCCCGAGCCCACCTACGACGCGGACAATCCGATCCTGCGCGGCACCGAGCCGGTGGAGGAGAAGGAATACCTGACGCGGGCGCTGACGCGCGAGGCGCTGGCCTTCATCGACCGCCATGCGGCCGAGCCTTTTTTCCTCTACCTGGCCTACAACGCCGTGCATAGTCCGATGCAGACGCTGCCCGAGGATTTCGCGCGCTTCGGCGACATCCAGGACTACCATCGGCGTATCTTCGCCGGCATGCTGGCCGCCATGGACGACAGCCTCGGGGCCGTGCTGGCCGGGTTGCGCAAGCACGGACTTGAAGATGATACGCTCATTTTCTACATCTCCGACAACGGCGGGCCGACCGAGGAACTGACGTCGAGCAACGCTCCGCTGCGCGGCGGGAAGGGCCACCTCTGGGAGGGAGGCATCCGCACGCCTTTCCTGATGCAATGGAAGGCCCGCATCCCCGGGGGCCAGGTTTACATGCAGCCGGTGATCGCGCTGGACGTGCTGCCGACGGCGTTGGCGGCCGCCGGGGTGCCGCTGCCGACAGGCGTCGCATTCGACGGTGTGGATCTTGCGCCCTACCTGACCGGCCAGAAGAGCGCCCCGCCGCACGAAACCCTCTACTGGCGTTCGGGCGGCGTTTTTGCGCTGCGCCGGGGCCACTGGAAACTGGTCAATCAACCAGAACCCGGCCAACCGGCCCGGTTCCGCCTCTACGACCTTGCCGCCGACATCGGCGAGACGACCGACCGGAGCGCCGACGAGCCCGAACTGGCCCGCCAGCTCAAAGCCGAACTGGACGCGCTGGACAAGGCGATGGTGCCCCCGGTCTGGCGGCCGGGCCAGGTTCCCCCGCCGGCGCCGCCGCCCGCGCCGCTTCGGCCCGACCGGCCCAATATCCTCTGGCTCGTGGCCGAAGACCTGGGACCGCACCTGGGGTGCGACGGCACGAAGGAAGTCTGGACGCCCAACCTGGACCGGTTGGCGGTCGAAGGAGTGCGCTATCCCAACGCTTTCACGACGGCGCCGGTCTGCTCGCCCAGCCGCTCGGCCTTCATGACGGGGATGTATCAGACGACGATTGGGGCGCACAACCATCGCTCGCACCGCGACGACGGCTATCGCCTGCCGGCCGGGGTGGGTCTGTTCACGGAACGGATGCGCCAGGCCGGTTACACGACGGCCAACATCCGCAGGTTCCCACCGGCCCTTTACCTGGCCGGCACGGGCAAAACCGACTGGAATTTCACGATCGATGGCAATCCGTGGGACACCGATCGCTGGGAGGATCTGCGCGAGCGCCAACCGTTCTGCGCCCAGGTGAATTTCATCGAGACCCACCGGCTGGCCGTGCCCCGGTTGGGCTGGCCGTGGAATGCCGCCCCGCGGGCCGACCCGGCCAAGGTCGAGATCCCGCCCTATTACCCGGACCACCCACTGACGCGCCGCGACTGGGCCGGTTACCTCGACTCGATCACCGAACTCGAAC
>JAMCWS010000443.1 GCA_023480605.1 bacterium | reverse complement strand
TACGATACGGCCAGCGGGCATCCCACCAGCTCCGGATAGCGCGCCTGGTCGCCGGTTGCTCGGTGGCTATGTCATACGCGGTGCCAGCTTCTGCTGCTTCGACTCCGGCCTGGATCTGCGCCGCAGCGACGAAGGCAGCCTGACGATGTATTGGGATTGCACCCGCCCGAAATAATCCCCCGCCGGGCATAATTCGTTATCGGAATCGTTAGCGTTATCGTAATCGTAAGCGTTGTCGATTCCGCGAATGCGCCGGTCAGAATGCCTGGCGGCGAAAAACAGCTTCGTGTGCAGAAAAAATCGATTACGATTACGATTACGATTACGACCACGAAAAACAGGATATGTCAATAAGGAGTGGTCGGGGTAAGGGAACACGCCCGGCGATGCACGATGCGCCGTGCCTCAATCCCCGGGCTGAAGGCCGCGGCCCATGCCGGCGCGCGCAAAACTCGCCACCCAGACCTCCCGCGCGCCCCCCAGGCGCAGCATGCGGGCGCACTCGTCGATTGTGTGGCCGCTGGTGACCACGTCATCGACCAGCAGAATGCCGCGGCCGCGCACCGGAGCGCCGCGCCGCAGGCTGAAGGCGCCGCGCACGTTGTCGGCGCGCCGTTCGCGCGGAACGAGCGCCTGCGCCCGGGTGTAGCGGATGCGGCGCAGCAGGCATGGGTCGACCCCCACGCCGGTTCCCGCTCCCAGCGCGGCGGCCAACCGGCCGCTTTGGCTGAAGCCCCGCCTGAGCCGGCGGCACCAGTGCAGGGGCACCGGCGCGATCAGGTCGATTCGGCGCCCGAGAATCCCCAGCGGCGCGGCTAGGCGTTCGACCATGAGCACGCCCATGAGGCGGCCCATTTCCAACCGTCCGTGATATTTAAAAAGGTGCACGCAACGGGCGACGCGTTCACCGTAACCGGCGACGCTCAGCACCCCCTGATACGATGCTCCCGAGGGCGGGCACAGCCGACAGGAGCGGCCGTTTTCCGGCGCCGCGCCCACGCCGGCGGCGCCGCAGCGGTCGCAACGCCATTCGTAACGCGGCGCGAGTTCGGCGCGGCAGGCGGAAGCAGACCGGCGCGTCCTCCCCGTCAGGAGCCGGCCGCACAGCGGGCAGACGGGCGGGTAGAGCAGATCCACCAGCGCGGCTGTCCAACCGGCCGCGAGGCGAGCGGCGCAGCCCAGAGCGACGAGCCGGAAAGCACCGCCGGACGGGGTGGGCGCGGCGTTCGCTGTCCGGGCGCGATCGGCGGTTTGAGGTGGGGACGGCATGTCAACGTGCCGCGCCGCCGGCGGCGAGCCGGGCGATCTCGCCGCCATCGACGAGTTGGCCGTTGTCGGTCAGGGCCTGGAACGAAGCGGCGGTCGCGGTGAATTCCAGCATGACGAATCCCGGACGCGAACCGTAGCCTTTTTTCAGGCGCGGATCGTTCTGAAACCGGGTTTCGCCCTTGCTGCCGCTCCAGCCGGCGTTGATGAATACCGGCGCGTGGCCGGGGTCTTGCAGCCGCTCGTACCACGGGCCTCCCGACCAGAGGACGATCGGCACGCGGTGGCGATCCAGCAGCGGCAGTAATTTTGCGGCCAGTGCCGTATCGGGCTTGCCATCGGCGGCCGCGCTGAGGAGGGCCGGGTGAATGGCGACCACCTTCCAGGGCGCCGCCGATGCGGCAAGCGCCCCGTCGAGCCAGGCAAGTTGCGCGCCGGCCTGGGCGCTTTCCGCGCGCAGCCCCGCGGCGTCGAGCATGAATATCTCGGCCAGGCGAGTAATAACGCCGGGCGTACATATGGAAGGGGTCGTAGTGCGTTTGCACCCAGGAGTAGGACTGGTCTTCGTGACCCAGCAGGGCGTGGAAAAGGATGCCGCGTTTGAGCAGCCGCCGGTAGGGGACTTCAAATGCGTCGATGAAATCGAGGTGTTCGAACACCGAAGGCCCGTAGAGATTGTTGCCGAGCATTAGGATATCGTCGATCGTGTGCCGGCTTGCGTACTTGTCCAGGCGCCGCCCGACGTCGCGCTGTCGGGCCGAGCGCGTTCCGGCGTTGCCCAGCACGCCGACGCGCAGGGGTTCGCGCAGGGCCAGCCGGCCTTCGAGCGTCATCGTCGTCGCCCAGTCGGAGAGGGGTATGACGCGGAACAGACCTTCGCGGACGCGTCCGGGGCGCGAATCGGGGCAAAACGTCAGCGGCACCAGGCGGGGGTCGCGCGCCAGGCCATCGAGTTTCCGGCTTGAAACCAGATAGGTGTTGCGGTCGGCCTGGCGCTGGATGGCCGCCAGGTCCATGCTGCGCGGCAGGTCCCGCTGCAGGTAGTAGTCGTAGAGGGGTTGCATCCGGTCGTCGAAAAGCACGATGCGCGGGGTCGCGTCCTCGGGCAGCAGGTCGTGAATGCGCTCGAAGTAGGCGATGATCTCCTTCTGGAAGCGCTTGCGTGGTTCCCAGTTGCTGGCCAGGATCACTTCACCGGCCAGGATCACCAGCACGGCGACGGCCGACAGGCGCACGGTGGTCTCCCAGTAAGTGTATTGCACTCCCCGCACGCGGGAACCGATCGACCAGCCCAGCCAGCCCACCGCGATCAGGATGTAAAGGACGATGCCCACGTCCGAACTGAGCAAGGTCGCCATGAAGATGCCGGCGGCGATGGCCAGCACCAGCGCCACGCGCAGCAGCGTGCGCCAGACCAGCGAAGCGAATGTCTCAAAATTCCAGCGATGCAGGGCGTCGGCGGTCAGCAACGCGATGAAGGGGATCATCGGCAGCAGGTGGCGGTCGCTTTCGGCCCCCGCCAGCCAGAACCACAGCAGGTTGCCCGTCAGCGACCACGTCCAGAAAACCAGCGTCGGCGAACGGTCCTGCTTGCGCAACACCCGGACGATCATCACCACCGCCAGCACGATCCACGGGAATCCGCCGATCACCAGGTAACTGAGGTAGTCGAGAACCGACCCCAGGTGCGACCATTTGTTGTCGAAGGGCGGGATGAGTTTAAGCCAGAATGTGGCCGCCGCACCCGGGTGGCGGACGATCATCAACAGGAACCACCAACTGCCGATCCCCAGCGTCAGGGCCAGACCGGCCAGGTGTGCCCAGTCGGGTTTGCGCAGGCGATAGGAACGGGCCGCCAGGGCATAGGGCACCCACAGCAGCGCCAGAACGACCGGCCCATTGGCCAGCATCGCCAGGCCGGCCAGGGCGTAGCCCCACAGCACCCAGATTCGCCAGGATTGGCCGGCGTAGAAAGAGCGGCGCGCTTCGAGCGACTCGCTCCAGCAAAAAGCGGCCGCCAGGTAGAGCAGCGCGAACAACGACTCCTGCGTGCCCGCCCGGCTCATGTTGAACAGAACGGGGCTGGTGGCCACCATGAGGCCCGCCAACAGGGCGAAACCCTCGGGCGGCGCTTCCACGCCGTCGTCGCGGCCGTAGCGCCGAGCATGCTGATAAAACCAGAATCCCGCGAGCAGAACGATCATCAGGGCGCTGGCGGCCGACGGATAACGGACCGCATAAGGGCCGACGGCGCCGGTGCTCGAAAACATGCTGGCCAGCTTGACGGCCCACAGATAGAGCGGCGGCACGTCGTAGCATGCCCGGCCGTTCAGGACCGCGGCCAGCCACCGCCCTTGTTGGTTCATCTGGTCGACGTAGACGGCGATCCGGGCCGGATTGTCGTGATACAGGTCGGATTGGCCCAGGTGGTAGAAGTAAAGCAGGACGCCGACGAGTAGTAGCAACAACGCGGCCATCAGCAAAACCAGCGAAAACTTCGGTTCTTCTTCCCGCATACGGCGGCCTCGCAGTGAATTTCGCGATTCCATCCCCCGCAAGGCAGTATGACGCGCCCCAGCCGGACCGTCAAGCCGCACGCGCCGCAGCCTGGTCCGCGGGGTACATCCCTGAATTCTCTCTCAGATCAGATCCTCTGTTCTCAAAAGCGGGCCGACATTCCGAGCGTTGGACTCAGTCCCGGAGGGACGGTTGCCTTCAGCCCGCCATGGCAATGGCGGGATGGATGGCCGCCTCCCCCCAAAAGTCCCGTCAAGGGACGGATGATGGGAGCGAAATCCCCTCATCATTCGTCCCTTGATGGGACTCCGGATCGATCATCGATCGGTTTCCCGCCACGGACGT
>JAMCWS010000378.1 GCA_023480605.1 bacterium | reverse complement strand
CAAGCGTGTTATATCCGCCCAGGTGCTTCCAGATGAGGAAGCCGGGGATCATCGTCACCTGCGGCGGAATCATCATCGTCGCCAGCATGAGGAGGAAATACCAGTCGCGCCCCGGCCAGCGCAGGCGGGCGATCGAGTAAGCCACGAGCGAACTTGAGATGAGGATCAGAGTGATGTTGAGGATGACGAGGTAGAGGCTGGTCATGACGTAACGCCCCACGGGGATCTGGGCCAGCACGGCGGCGTAGTTGTTCCAGATCTTGCCCAGCCAGGCCTGCATCTGGGTGCTGCGGCGCAGCTCGAAGGCCAGGCGGATTTTGTGCGGGTCGCTGACGAACCGCGGCCCGCGCGCCACCTCCTTCAGGTGAATCCACGTCCGCATGCGGGTCATGTCGTCCTCGGGCCCCGGCTCCTGCCAGGTCAGCGTCACCCAGCCGGGGTTGCCGGGGCGGAAGGATTTTTCCGACTTGTAGAGCGCGCCGAGTTTCTCGACGGTGCAATCCAGCCGGTGCCAACTGTCGTCCATGCGCAGTTGCAGGCGCAGGCGGTGCAGGTCGTGCAGGTCGAAGTCGGTGGTGAATTCCCCCTCCAGGCGCCAGCGGTCGCCCTTGGTGAAGTCGTATTCGAGCGTGGCGCAGGGCTGATCGTGATCGAGACCTTCGCTGACCTTGAGCACGGCGGGGGTCGTGTTGCGCAGGCGCGCCGCCATCGGCAGGCCTGCCCCCAGTTCGTCGTCGCTGGCCCGGCTCCAGGCGCGGGCGCGGATCTGGCCGACGGCCATCTGCCGGTAGACCGCCTCGAAAAGGCTGGCGATGATCGGCGGCGTGGCGATGCGGCGGATCTCGGCCTCCAGCGCCGCGTCACCGGTCTTCCAGGCCGAAGGGGGGAGCGCCATTTCCAGCTTGCGGGCCAGGCCCTGGGCCACGCCGCGGGCGGCGTCGGCGGCGTCGACCGTGGATGGATAACTGAATCCGCACGTGCGCGCCACGCGTTCGATCAGCGCGAAGCGGGCCGCCACTTCGGGACCCAGCGGCTCGCGATAATATGCCAGGTCGACGTAGGGCGAGCGCAGCGGCGCGTGCGGCGTGTCGGGCTGGATGACGATGCCCCGCTGGTAAAGCTCGCGGTCGACCTTGACGCTCGAACTCACCATCCAGACGAAGGGAAAGGTGAAGAGGACCGACCCCGCGATAAGGCAGGCATAAACGAAGACGTTCAGGAACGGTCGGCGCTCAACTTGCATGGTATCCCGTCCGTGGGTGCGTCAGGATGGAAGCGGCGATGGTCTTGCGCGGCGTTGTGACCGCGTCGTGCCGGCGACGGATCATGTCAATCCCCCTCGTAATAAACCCAGCGGTTGGCCAGCTTGAGTTGCACGAACGTCAGCGCCATGATGATGGCGAACAACACCCAGGCCATCGCCGAGGCGTAGCCCATGTGGCCGTAACGGAAGGCGTTGTTGAACAGGTGGTAAACATAGAACAGCGTCGAGTTGACCGGCCCGCCCTGGGTCATGATGAAGGCCACCTCGAAAATCTGAAAAATGCCGATGAAACCCATGACGAGGTTGAAAAAAATGTAGGGGGTCAGCATCGGCAGGGTCACGTGGCGGAACTGCTTCCAGCGGCCCGCGCCGTCGAGCGCCGCCGCCTCGTAGTAGTGCGGGCTGATGCCTTTGAGGCCCGCCAGCCAGATGAGCATCTGCGCCCCGGCCCCCCACAGGCCCATCAGGATCAGGGCCGGCTTGCTCCATTGCTCCGAGGCCAGCCAGTTGGGCCCCTGCACGCCCGCCACCTCGATCAGCTTGTTGATCACGCCGCCCATGGGATTGAAGATCCAGATCCACAGCACCATACTGGCCACGGCGGGCATGATGGCCGGCAGGTAGAACAGGGTGCGCCAGACCGAAACGACGCGCACCGGCTGGTTGAGCAGCATCGCCAGGCTCAACGAGGCGGTCATCCCCAGCGGCACGCCGATCACCATGAACAGCGTGTTGACGATCGCTTTGGGCACCAGGGCGTCCTGGCCGAAAAAGTAACGGAAGTTGGCCAGCCCGATCCAGCGCGGCGGATTGAACATGTCGTAGTCGCAGAAGCTCATCAGGATCGAAAAAAGCAACGGGCCGCCTCCAAAAATGATGAAACCGACCACCCAGGGCGCGACCATCGCGTAACCGGCGCGCCACTGCTGGCGGGCGAAACTGCCCCGGGCCAGGTCGAGCCCCGCTTCGCGGACGGCCCGTTTGAGCCGCAGGCGCTCCGCCACGCGCCGCCGAAAACCGGTGTGGGTGTCCCACTGCCAGGCCCCGGCGGCGAACAGCACGACCAGCAGCCCGTAGGCCACATAGAACCAGGTCCAGTGAACCGGCCGGCCTTGCGGCGGGTGCAGGAAACGGTCCAGCTCGCGCTGCACCAGGGCGGCCGCGTCGTCCAGGGCCTGCTGCGGCGATTTCTTGAGGTAGCAGGCCTCCTCCATCGCCGTCACGTGGCGGGCCCACAGCACCTGGCCGACGGGCGTAATCGGCCGCGGCCGCGACTCGGGCAGCAGGTCGGCCGCGATGCGCATGCCGACCTTGGCCGCCGCCGGCATGCGCGGGTTGCTGAAAACGTAACGGTCGAGGAAACGCTCGTTGAGGTCGGCCCGCGACACGAATCCGGGCACGTAAATCCGCCCCTGCGACTCGATGGCGTCGCGGTTGCCCTCGGCGAGCATCTCTTGCACGCGGTCGCTGGCCAGGAAGCGGATGAATTCCCAGGCCGCCGCCTTGTGGCGGGCGTTGGCCGGAATGGCGTAGGACCAGCCGCCCGCGAGCGAGGTCGGTTTGGCGCCGCCGGCCGCCAACTGGTCTGAAAGCGGCGGCGGGGCCACGCCGTAATCCATGTCGCGCGCGAACTGCAGGATGAGTGGAATGTAATACTGGCCTTCGATCCGCATCGCCACCTTGCCGATTAGGAAGGGATCGAGCGCCCCGCCCTGGAATCCGGCCTGGTAAGCCATCACCTGCTGGTAACCGCCTGCGTCGCCGTAGAGATCGACCAGGTACTGAAGCGTCTGGACGGCGCGCGGTTCGTTGAGCGTGCAAATCAATCCGTCGGGGCTCATGAACCGGGCGCCGTTGAGGAAGGCGAACATGTAAAAGCCGCCGCTGCTGCCCAGGGTGGGCGAGATGCCCAGCACCCGCAGTCGGCCGGTCTCATCAAACTGGTTTAGTTTTTTCGCGGCCGCGCGCAACTCGCTCCAGGTGCGCGGCGGCACGGGTTCGCCGGCGGCGTCAACCAGCCCCGCCCGGCGAAAGAGATCCTTGTTGTAATAGAGGATGCGGTCGTCGACGTCGGTGGGGATGCCGTAGACCCGATTCTGGTAAGACGCCTCCTCCCAGACGGACTTGTAGTAGCGCTCGGAGCGGATCGCGTTGGGATGGCCGGCTTTGAGATCGGCGGCGATGTAGTCGTCGAGGGGCGTGAAGGCGCCGCGCGCCGCCCACTCGGCGATGGCGAAACGGTCGAAGTTGATGACGTCGGGCGGCATGCCGCCGGCGATGCTCAGCATGAAGCGCGTCGGATCGCCGGTCATGTCCTTGACGCCGGTCTGGCCGGCGACGATCCGGTAGACCGGGTGCGCGGGGTTTTTTCGATGGGCCTCGACGGACAGGCGCTCGAACTCCAGCGCCGCGTCGCTCAGCGCCGGTTGCAGCGGGCCGGTCGGCCCCATGTAGGTGATTTCGACGACGTCGCCGGCGCGGACCCCCGGGGGCGGCCGCAGTCCGCCGCTGCGCGGCGGCGCCAGCAGCCAAAGCAGACCCACCAGCAATGCCAAACCCGCGGCGACGAACCCCTTCGACATGACCCAGCCTTTTGGTTGAAAAAGATACCGAAGATTTCTTCTCCGGCAAGTGCACCAGTATATAACCGGGGCCGGCCGCCGGTGCCAGCGAAAAAGCCGCCGGCGCCGCACCTGCGGGAGCGGCCTTGGGCGCGATTGCCGGAAACCGGCAACAGCCCGCTTTCGTCGGCGGGACGGCGGATCGCCCGGTGGCGCGAAAAATGCCTTGCATCGATAATTCAATAGGTGTTTGATTATCGCGTGAAGGGGATGTTTGGCGCGGCCCTTCCCCGGTTCCACGATCAAC
>JAMCWS010000416.1:1082-4148 GCA_023480605.1 bacterium | reverse complement strand
ATCGCCGGCGCCGCGCCACGGCGGCCCGGCAGGCGTGGGAGATCGTCGAGGAGGAACTGGGCAAATATCGCGCCACGATCCATATGGCGCGGATTGCACCCCTCATCAAGCGGCTGAGCGAGCATTTCGACCGCATCTTCGACGAGGAGGACAGCGCGATCGCGCCGATCGAGGGCGGCTCGCCGTCGGCCGGCCAGCTTCAGAGCAGCCACCGCCGGATCAAGCAGCGACTGCTGCACGAAGTGATCCAGGAGCTAAAAAGCCGTCTGGTCCAGGGTGCCTGAGGCGCCTGACGGGCCGTCGTGCCGCGGCGTCGCGGCGCGCTTGAATACTGCCGGGCGCATTCCCGATTCCGCCGGGATGCGCCCGGCTTTTTGTCGGGGGGAGGCCAGACGGGGATTGATTTTACGGCGAGGGGCGGATAGTTTAGAGGGCCTGGGGGCAAGATAAGTTATTTGTCTGTCTTGTGAACGATGCGCCGAGGTTGCCGTGATGAAGAAAAACACGTTGCCATGCGCAACAATTTTGCTGGTGGGAATTCTCACGTGGACCGGGTGCATCGCCACCCCGACGCGACCCGCCCCGCAATACCAGGTCCAGGTTCAGCGGCTTGATGCCGGACCGCCGCCGCCGGTGATGGTGGCCACCGACCAGGCCACGTCGCGGACGACGGTCACGGGCGACAAGCCTTCGCAAATCGTCCAGGACAAGGTCAAGATCGACCTGGAGCACGCGGTCGGCTACAAAGATCTGCCAACCACGGTGACCATACCCTACGACCTAAAACCCCGGCCCCTATCGCTGGTCGACGTGGTGGTGGAAACGCTGGCCAACAACCGCCAGATCAAGGTCCAGGACTACACGCTTCGGATCGCCGAATACCAGATCCCCGTCAGCAAGGGAATTTATGATCTGCTGGCGTCGGCGACGCTGCAATTCGACCGCATCGAGCAGCAGCAAAGCACGTCCGTCGGCCTGTCGCCGCTGGCGGTCTCGAGCATTCGCAACCGGACGGCCCAGATCGGCCTCAGCCAGCTTTTCCCCAGCGGCGCTATCGTCACGGCCGGTTACAATGTGCTCCGGCAGACGATGTTGTCGCAGCGATTTTCGATTTCGCCGGTTTTCTCGGCCACGCCGTTCACCAGCCTGACCTACCAGGACACGAGCATGGTGAGCATCGTGCAGCCGCTGCTCAAGGGGTTCGGGCCGGCGGTGACCAACGCCGGCATCCGCATCGCCCAGCTCGAGCGGCAGGGATCGGCCGCCGACTTCCAGACGCAGGTGGAACTGCAACTGCAGAATGCCCTGCAAACCTACTGGGATTTGATCGGCGCTTATGAGTTTTACAAGGTGCAGGTGATCTCCTACGCGGCCGCGCTCGACCTGTTGCGCATCAACACCGCCAAATACAAGGCCGGCGTGCTGGCCCAAACGGACGTTCTGCAGGCGCAGGCGGCGGCCGAGGCGCGGCGCAACCAGGTGATCGTCGCCCGCCAGAGCATCCGCGACATCGAGGACGCCCTCAAGCGCCTGCTCTTCCTGCGCGAGGGAAGCCCCGACTGGGAGGCCGAACTGGCGCCGTCCCAGGCGATCGCCTGGCGCGAATTCGCCGTGGACTTGGACAAGACGATCGGCGTGGCCCTGGCCCGCCGCAGTGAACTGCGCCGCGCCGACAGCAACATCCTGCAGGCGCGCGTCAACCAGGTGGTGGCCCGCAGCGAAGTGCTTCCCGAGGTTAATCTGTTCGGCAATGTGAGCCCCAACGGCTTGGGCTCGGGCTTCGACGAAGGTTTCCGTAACATGGACAGCGGCAAGTATATCAGTTACTCCGCCGGCGTTGAATTCAACTACCCGCTCCAGAACCGGGCGGCCCGCTATCGTCAGAAGCAGGCCCAGGCGCGCACCGACCAGGCCGAGGAACTGATGGCCGACCTGCGCGACCAGGTGACCCTGGAGGTTCGCCAGTCCGTGCGCGCCCTCAAGTCCGCGCGCGATCAGATCGCCGTCACCCAGGCCCAGGTGCTCAGCGAGGAAGCCAAACTGGCGGCCGAGATGAAGCGCTATGAAGTGGGCATTTCGACAGCCTTCGAGGTGCTCACCTTCCAGAACGACCTGGCCAACGCCCAGGACAGTCACATCAGCGCGGTGGTGAGTTACAACAAGGCGGCGATCCGCCTCGAGCGCGCCCGGGGGACGCTGCTCGACACGTACGGCATCCAGGTGGCCGGTGTCGACCTCAATCCCCCGGACGAACCGATCGGCTTCCCCGTGGGCCTGAATTGAGGCGGGCTTGGGACCGGCCCGATCCCTTGGACCCGCCCGCCACCGATGCGCATGATTGACGCGATCGACGATTCCCCCGCAACCACCCCGCCGCGCCAGAGCGAAAACCTCTGGACGCCGGCGCGGATCATGTTCCTGTCGTATATCGTGACCATCGCCGCCGGCACGGCGGGCCTCATGCTGCCCGGCTCGACCCACAGTAATTCAGTGGCCCTAATCGACGCCCTTTTCACCGCCACCTCGGCCGTGTGCGTCACCGGCCTGGCCGTGGTCAACACGGCCACCTTTTATACCAAGCAGGGCCAGTGGATCATCTTGGCCCTGATCCAACTGGGGGGGATCGGCATCCTGACCTTCACCACCTGGATCCTGATGCTGACGGGGCGCCAGATGGGGGTGTTCGAACGCACGGCGGCCGGCAGTTCCTACGGTTATCTGCACGGCTTCACGTGGAAGGTCATCCTGCGCAACGTCTTCCTGTTCACGGCGGCCTTCGAGGGAACCGGGGCCGGGTTGCTCTACCTGCGCTGGCGTGGGACGCTGGGCGATCGGAACGCCCTGTTCCAAGGGGTGTTTCACAGCATCTCGGCTTTCTGCAACGCGGGATTTTCGACCTTCGAAACGGGATTGGTCGATTACGCCGGCGACTGGGTCCTGAACCTGGTTGTGCCCAGTCTGATCATCGCGGGCGGGATTGGCTTCCTGGTGCTGACGGACATCATGGCCTGGGCGCGCCGCCGGGGGCGCCATCGCATGACGCTTCACACCCGCGTGGCCTTGCGC
>JAMCWS010000416.1:0-1072 GCA_023480605.1 bacterium | reverse complement strand
GGACGGCCTTGCTGATCCTGGCCGGCGTCGTTCTGATCCTGGCCGCCGAGTGGACCAACGGCCTGCGAGGACGGGATTTCGGCGAACGGCTGATGGTCGCCTTCTTCCAGTCGGTCACGCCGCGCACGGCCGGCTATAACACGGTCGACATTGCGGCCTTGACCTCGCCGACGCTCTTCATCATCATGCTGTTGATGTTGATCGGCGCTTCCCCCGGCTCGACCGGCGGCGGCATCAAGACGACGACCACCGCGATCCTCATCGCGTTGGTGCGTTCGCAGGCTTACGGACGTCCTTCGGTCGAGATCATGGAGCGCCGCGTGCCGGGGGCGGATGTGGCCCGCGCACTGGCGACGGCAACCATGTATGGGCTGACCCTCATCGTCGGCATCCTGCTGGTGCAGATCGTGCAGGGGTGGGGGCGGCCGACAATCCTGGCGCACGCCGATTTCCAGCGGATCGTCTTCGAGTGCATCTCGGCGCTGGGCACGGTCGGCCTGTCCATGAATTACACCGATCACCTGACCCCGGCGGGCCGGCTGATCATCACGGGCCTGATGTTTTTCGGCCGCCTTGGCCCGATCGCCATCGCGGTGACCTTCGTCGGACGCGTGCGCGGCGGTCGTTACCAGTATCCCGAAGAAACCGTTCTCACCGGTTAAAGGTTGTCTATGCCCGCGCGCAAGAAGATCACCGTGATCGGCCTGGCCACCTTCGGCGAGGAACTGGCCCGTCAGCTCGAGACGGCCGGCGCCGAAGTGACCGCCCTGGACAAGGACCCGGAAGCCGTCCAACGGATCCGCGACTTCGTCACGCACGCCGCGAGCGTCGACGGCCGCGACGAAAACGCCCTGCGCGAGTTCGGCATCGAACACAGCGACATGGTGGTGATCGGCATCCGCCGCCACCTGGAGATGAGCATCCTCATCGTGCTGACGCTTCAGGACCTGGGCGTGAAAAATATCGTCGCCCTGGCCTCGGGCGCCGACGAAGCCCGGGCGTTGCGGCGCATGGGCGTCAGCCGGGTGATTTTCCCCGAGTTTGACATCGCCCGGCGCGAGGCGCAGATCAT
>JAMCWS010000220.1 GCA_023480605.1 bacterium | reverse complement strand
AGCGGTTTTTCAGGTTTCCGTTTTGTTATCGTAATCGTGATCGATTCCGCCCCCCCTGCGGATCCGGCCACCCCCTCCCCGCGTGCACTATTTCATTTTAGGCTAAACCCGCGGCGTGCTTTTGCCGTTGAATAATCGGGGAGGCGAGTTTTTAATATCGGCATTTTAACTGGAGGAGTGCCGATGATTCGCAAAGCCTTCCTGATGAAGATCTACCCGGGGCAGGAGGCCGAATACGCCAAACGCCATGAGGAGATCTGGCCGGATCTGCGCGACGAGTTGAAAAGCCACGGGGTTCATAATTACTCGATTTTCCGCGACGGCCTGAACCTTTTCGCTTACGCCGAAATCGAGGATGAAGCCCGCTGGAACGCCATCGCCCAGACGGCGGCCTGCAAACGCTGGTGGGCCTACATGGCCCCGATTATGGAATCGAATGCCGATAAAAGCCCGGTTTCGAAGGACATCCCCGAGGTGTTCCACCTCGACTGAGCGGGGCGCCGCGCCCCCTCCGGGTTTTCCCTTCGTCGTCCGCGGACGGCCCCCTGCGCCGGGACCGTCCGCGGACTGAGGACTCGACCTCACGGGCGACATTCCAGGGTTGTTCCTTCGCCCCGCGCCGGCCGCGCGAGACGCTCGAAGGACGGCGCCAAGGATGGGAATGATGCGTCGCCCAGGATCGACTCCCCTGTGTTGCGGCCCCGGCCGCGATCGAGTCGTTGGGGCCGGCGGGCGTCCGACCGCGATCAGCCTCCCCCCGAGCCGCGCCCTCGCCCGCGCGCGGCGGACCGGGCGTGCGGTGGGGCCGCCGTCGGCCGGAGCGCGCCGCGCGTTCACACTCGTCGAGGCCCTTATCGCCGTCGGCCTCGTCGCCCTCGCCACCACGTCCATCATGGCCATGCTGTCGTTCGATGTGCTCCACAACAATTTGGAGCAGGAGCGCGCCCGCGCCCACCAGATCGTCTGCGAAAAGATGGAGCAGATCGAAAACAAGCTTTACACGCGGATGCTCTACGATCCCGACATCCAGCCAACCGAAACCGTCATTTGGGATAATGGCACGCCCGACGATCCCAGCGACGACACCGACGGAGTGCTCGAGGTTGTCGTGCTTGATCCCGACGGCAATCCGGCATCCGTCCCCATCGACGCCTACGAGGATCGTCGCCTGCAAATCGAGGTGACGCTCACCTGGCATCCCCGGGGGCGGCTGAGCGGCAAGACCTATCACGAAACGGTCATGGGATACAAGGTTCCCTGACCCGCCGGCAGGACCGGCGGAGAGTGAGGGCCGGACCATGGGAAACGTCTGGAAGTCGCAATCGCCCCGGATATCCGGATGGCGCCGCCGGCGGCGGATCGGCCGCGCCGGCCTGACCCTGGTCGAGGTGATGATCGCCCTGGCGATCTCATCGCTGGTCATGATCGCGGTGGCCTCGCTGCAATACATGAGCGGCCGGATCATCAAAGACACCTACGGCGAGGCGCAAACCCGTTCGCTTCGCATGCGGACTCTCGACCAGATCCGCTACCGCCTGGCCCGCGCCACCACCGACTCGATCGCCGTCACCGTCTCCGGGCACCAACTGACCTTCCGCGACCCGGTCGCGGACACGGTGTGCCAGTTCGCGTTCAACCCCGACACCCGCATTTTAACTTACGACGACGACCTCGACGATTATCAGCCCGCGCGGGAGATCGTCAAGGGACCCATCGATATCACGTTCGACATCGAGCACGATCCCATCAGCGGCGTCACCTTGCCGGTAGTCCGGCTGACCGTTAAAAGCGCCAGTCACACGGCCTCGGGCGACGTCGACACGCAGGACGGCGAAACGTCGATCTACCTGCGCAACACGACGGCGGCGTCGCCATGATTTTGCGGGAGGCAATCACCATGAAGCGCCATCGCTTACCGATCCGATCCGGCCGCCGGCGGGGCATGATGCTCGCCGTGACCCTGGTGCTCATGACGCTTATCGCGCTGGGCTCGCTGTGGATGACGCGCACGCTGCTCGACCAGCAACGGCTCAACAAACGCCTGCGCAACTTTTCACGGGCTTTTTATGCCGCCGAGGGGGGCGTCGCACTGGTGATCGGCTGGGGCAACCACCCCGAGGACTACACCCCCAACACCAACCTGTTCCAGTTCAACGGCTCGACCTTCCCCAACCTGGTCGCCGCCATCGGCGGCTCCGGATTGATGTTCGACTCCGACGCCCTGCATGACCTCGGCATCGACACTCTCAGTTCCAAATACAGTTACGACTCGGCGCGGATCAAACAAGTCGAGTTGCTGCCGCCTGATCCGTCCCACGATCCGGTCTCGTGCCTGTTCAAAGTCCGCTCGACCGGCTGGGGCGCCGACGGCGTCGAAAAAACGATCCTGGCCTACCTGCAGCCCAACATCAGCTTAACGACCATCCAGTTGCCGGCGGCGCTCATCAGCAACAATATCGCGGCCATTGGCGGCAACTCGCGCATCCACTGGGGCGAAGCCTGGTCGATCCACAACTTCTCGATGATCGCGCGCTCGCAGTTCACCGACCTGCTCGGCGACAGCCGCGCCATCTACCGCACCGAGGGCGACATCATTTTCGATTCGACCTGGAAGGAAACCGTTCACGTCACCCGGGCGGCCGACCAGCCGGGCCTGGATTCATACGCCCCACATTTTTTTCAGCACCTGCCCGCCGGTTCGCTCGTTGTTCCCGAGTTCGATTACCAAACGTTCAAGGACATCGCCGTGGCCAACGGGCGTTATTATTCGACCGACGCGGCGGGCAACATCTACCGGGGCGGCATCGAGGACGCGGCGCACCGGGTCGTGGGTTTCCTCGCTGAATTCGGTGTGCCCAACCGCGCCACGGCCCCTTACGACTTCACTTTCGTCGACACGATCGACGGCCAACCGCCGGCAGCCGACGGCTCGAACCTGGCCACCATCAACGACTCGGGCAACAGCTTGGGTCTCAAGGGGGTTTACTGGATCGGGGCCAACCTGGCGATGGGCGGCGCCGGCACGCCGCCCTCAGCCGTCGGCGTGGATCCCGATGGAAATCCGCACACCCTCAGCAAGATCTTCCTCGACGGGGTGCTCTATGGGGCGGGCACGATCGATTTCGCCGGGAATCCCGGCGTCTACGGCAGCATTGTCGCCATGCGGGGCTTCATCGGCGGCGGCACGCCCGATATTTACTACAATTCAGCCCTCGCCTCGGGGCTCGAGATTTCTCACGGCAACCTTGGATCGATCCTGAAAATCGCGCTTTTCGACGCCAATCCTCCCACCTCGTAACGGATTGCCGCCCCGGCGGCATGCTCACGGCGCCGCGGCGGCGCGCGGGTGGGGCAGTTCCACGATCGTGTCGCCGTGGGGGGCGGGCGGCGAGTAGAGATATTCCTTTAAATATTCGATCGTCGACTCGTGCTCGGTGATTCGGTGGGCCATCAGGTCGCCGATGGCGATGATGCCGCGCAGGCGCCCCTCTTCGACCACCGGCAGGTGGCGGATTCGCCGGTCGGTCATGACCGCGCGGCATTCCTCGAGGGTCGTGGCATAGTGGCAGACGGCCACCGGCGTGCTCATGATCCGGTCAACGCGGACGCCGGCGGCGTCGAGTCCCTGGGCCACCACCCGGCGCAGGATGTCGCGCTCGGTGACGATGCCGACGACGCGTTCGCCCTCGATGACCACGAGCGAGCCGATGCGCCGCTCGTTCATTTCCCGCGCCGCCTCGAGCGCCGTGGCCTCGCGCGGGGTCGAGTAAACCCTGTCGCCCTTGCGCTGAATGATATCTCTGACGGTAGTCATGACCGTTGCCTTTCCGGCCGCCGCCGGCCGCCGGGCCGCGACCGCCTGAAAAACGGAAAATATGACATGCGTATCGTTCAATTTATCCTTTCCCGACTTTTTAATATTCTCACGAAATGGAATCGCGCGCAAGGGTCTGACGGATCGGGAACGGCGCGTCCCGGGATCGCCGGAAAGCGTGACCATGACGCTCCGCCTTCTCTTCGGTATCGCGTTCGTCAGCCGGTCCTGGGGCGCCCGGGGATGCCTTTCCGCCGTAGGGCGCATCTCCCATCTGTCACTCGATCGTGGAGACGCACGATGACTCCATCTTGACCGGATAAGCATATTGACCACGACCTTCTTGGCGCCAAACCCGGGGTTCTTTACGTTTTCGG
>JAMCWS010000375.1:2076-4195 GCA_023480605.1 bacterium | reverse complement strand
GGCGGCGCGCCACATCGTCGTCTGACGCCGGTTTGGCCGGCGCAAAAAAAACCAGGTCACGCCCCCCGACGGGATGTGACCTGATTATTTTTAGGGACGGCAGACGTCTCGAATCGGTTCGGTCAGCGATAAAGCTGCCAGTTGGCGTTGACGGCGTTCTCCGCGGGGGCCGCGATGATCTTGTATATCACGCCGCCGGCGCCCGACGGGCCGATGTTGGCCGACGCGCAGACGTAGACCTCGCCCTGGTCGTCGACGCTGAATCCCTTTAGGAAAAGGCCGAACGGCCGGTCGGTATTGCCGAGTATGAATTCGGCCAGCTTGCCGTCGTTGTCGAGGTAGAACAGCCGGCCGTTCAGGTCGCCGGTGATGTAATGGCCGACCAGGCTCGGCAGGGCCAGGCCGCGATAGACGGGGCCGCCGATCACTGCCTGGCCTTCGCCGTGATCGTACTGGGCCGCCGGATCGTAGACGGCCGGAACCGGTTCGACGGCGATTGTCGTCACGAAGCCCGAATTATCGCCGTTGGGATCGAAGAAGAAGGAGCCTTCCTTGTGGCGCCAGCCGTAATTGCCGCCGGCGAACACCTGGTCGATCTCCTCGATGTCGTTCTGGCCGACGTCGCCGACGTAGAGCAGGCCGGTGACCGGATCGAAACTGAACGCATAAGGGTTGCGGAAGCCGTAGGCGAAAACCTCGTCCAGGCCGTTGGCGCCGACGAAGGGATTGTCGGCCGGGATGCCATACTGGCCGTTGGCGGAATTGGCGCCGTCGACGTCGATGCGCAGGATCTTGCCGTAGACATTGTCGATGTTCTGGCCGTTGCCGTCGGCGCCATGGCCGGCGCCCTGGTCGTCGGCCGCGCCGCCGTCGCCCACGCTGATGTAGAGCTTGCCGTCGGGACCGAAATGGAGCGCGCCGCCGTTGTGATTGGCCTGGGGTTCGTCGATCCGCATCACCTCGCGCCGCGAAGCGACGTCGATGGCGCCCATCAGAGACGTATCCATCGACCACTCGGCGATGACCGATTGGTGGTCGGGCAGGCTGCCCCCCATGTCCGTCGTGAAATCGGCCAGGCCCGTGGCCGGCTCAGATGTGTAAGTGTAAACCTTGGGATGATTGGCGAAATCCGGATGGACCGCGAGGCCCAGCAGACCGCGCTCGTCGTAAGCGGCATTGAGCGTGACAAGGCGGCTGCTCAGGTCGACGGCGTTATAGCCCAACGGAAAACCGAAAGACAGGACGGCGACCACGCCCGTCTGGTCGTAGGCGAAACCCAGGCCCGAGCCGTCGTCGACCGTGGCGACCCCCAGCGGCGAAACCATTCCCTCGACGACCGTCTGGAGTTCGATCCGCTCCTTGCCCTTGGGGATAGCCTCCGGGATGGGGTCCACGATGCGGACGCCATTGCCGAAGAAACGGATGGCGCCGCGCATGGTGGCCGGATGAATGCCGCACTGGTAGCCGGGCACGCCGTTGTCGAGCGAAATCATGTCGAGCATGGATTGGCTGACGGTGAATTCCACATGCCCCGCTTCGTCGTCGACCCAGTTCACGTCGGGATCGAATTCCGCCAGACCGAATTCGACGCCCTCGGAGAGCATGATATTCGCGCCCAGTTCGGTGGTGGATATTACTTGAAAGGTGTGTAAGCCCGGCACAAGATTGGTGACGGCGTAGCGTTTGCCGAGAATCAGATTGATCGGGGGGTTGTCGGCGGGGATCTGGCCGGCGAAAATCTTGGGCGAAGAGACGCTGGTCAGACTCCAGGCAATCGTGTCGTTGGCCGTCAAGGTGAATTGGAAATCGTTTTGTGCCATGGCCGACTGCACGAATACGAACGCCCCCAGGACAAGGGAAGCTAATCGCTGATACATGACGACTCCCTCTCTTTGAAAGATTCAAAAATCAAACGAAGATTTTGGCCGGACGATTCGCTTTTCAATTCGATCTATTGGGGTGGATTGCACCAACTCGTTATCATATAATTGCACCAGCCGCGAAAACTTGTCAACAAAACATGCGCCATTATATGAAATCATTTGGATGAATAACTATATTTTTTATATTCATAACCGCGTCGTGTTTGCGCCCGGCGCCGATCGACGCGGACGCCGGC
>JAMCWS010000375.1:0-2066 GCA_023480605.1 bacterium | reverse complement strand
GAAACACTTACGCCGGCCAACGCCATCTCCCGGCCGGGTGCATGTTTATTGATACGATAGACGGTAATTTCTTGCCCAAATGTATTTCGTTCCCCTGCGTTGCGCCGTGGTTATTATATTGCTGGTCGGCTACGCGACTTGACTACACGTCACATTCGCCGTCTCCGCGAAACAGATATCTTGATACGGCAATATATAAATAAGCATGGGCGTTAGTGTTCGTAATTCCGCGGTGCACATTTTCCGTTTCGGATTCATCACAAAGAAAAGGCCGCATACTCGTCATTTCGGCGCCGACTCGCGCGCCACGACGGCGCACTCGATGCCGAGCGCCCTGCCGAGGTGCTCGATCGTGGCGGCGCGGTGACCCACGCCCAAGGCGAAGTGGTGGGTCGGACCCTCGAGCGACCAGCGCTCCAGGAAGGTCCGCACATCGGGCTTGAAGCGCGCGCGTGTGTTGGTGTTGCCCGTGGCCGGAATCATGCCCGGCAGCGACTCGCCCTCGGCGACGACGAACTTGAAGCGCCCGGCGGCCGTCTGCGTGAGGCCGAAAAGCGTGATCGGGCCGTTGCGGATCGAGAACTCCACGCTGGGGCCGCGCCCGCGCTTGCCGTGCAGCACCGACAGCCCGCGCAGCACCGGGCGCCCCTGGGCGATGGCGATGTGGTGCGGGCCGTCGTGACCGACGAGGACGAAGTCGCCGTCGAAATCGATCGGGTGGATTTCGGCGAACGATCCGCCCGCGCCGATGCGGTCCATCATCAGCATCGCCAGGCAGTTTTTGAGGTCATATTCGCCGGCGATCGGTATGCCGCGCCCGGTGAGGAGTGAGCTGCCGATGGTCAGGTTCGAGCCCAGCCGTTCGTTTTCGTTGCCCTGGCTCCCCCGGTAGTAATAAGCCAGGCCCGCCAGGCCGCGCTCGGCGACGAGCGCCTCCAACCCGACGGAGACGCGGGCGGCCCAGGCCAGTTCCGTTGGGTCGACCGGTCCGGCGATGGGATCGCTGCCGGGTTTGGGAAAATGAAAAAGCCCGCGGATCAGGTCGAGCCGCTCGGCGACCTGGGCGTCGGTCACGGCGGCGACGCAGGCGTGCAGGTCGTCGATTTCAAGGTGCTCGACGTGCGCGCCGAATTGGGCCTGGGCCATCGTCGGGTCGCTGTTCATGTCGAGCATGCCTTCGTAAACGTGGCCCATCAGTCCGATGCGGCCGCGCCGGACGGCGTGCAGGGCGCGGGCGGTATGAATCCAGTCCTCCAGCCGCCCCCAGGCGCGCGGGTCATCATCGAGCCGGCCGACGACGGCGTCGGCGATGTCCCGATCAGCCCGGCGCAAGGCGCAGCAGATCTCGGGCAGACTGACGATGTTGTCGTTGGCCAGTTGCTCAAAGGTGGTCGCCCGCGCGTAATCGAGCGCCGCCCGCGGCTGCAGCGCCGCCATCACGACCGGGCGCCCGACGCGCTGCACGACGGGCAACGCCGTCGACGAGGGGGCGTAGGTCGCCAGGTAGCAAACGAGCAGGTCGACATCGGCGCGAGCCAGGCGGCCGGCGACTTCATCGGCCGACTGCGAACTATCGCTCATGCCGGCGTCGATGACTTCGGCGCCGGTGGCGGCCAGGCGCGCGGCGAAGACGGCGTGGTTGCCGCGCAGGCGCTCGAGCAGGCCGGGGAATTGCGGCCAGTAAGCGGCGTGCCCGACGCTAAACAGGCCGATGCGCGCGGGCAAGGGCGTGCGGACGAAGTATCCTTCCGCGCCGCTTTGACCACGCTGGAGTGGTGAGGTCGTCTTGTTGTCCGGCATAAGTGTTTCCTTTGTATTACGCGATCCAGCCGCGCGCCCGGTCCCGATGCCCGCGGCGGTCGCCCCGACGGCGGCCGCCCGTAGCGCATCCTTGATGAATGTCCGCCGGGTGACGGATTCGTTCATGCGATCGGCGCCTCGGTTCGAGCGTTAAACTTGATTCCACGCGCGAAAAATAAGCAAAAGTATGTCATGGTCGCGGGAAGCCGGAAACCGTCCCGCATTATATGAAATCATTTGGATGAATAACTATATTTTTTATATTC
>JAMCWS010000281.1 GCA_023480605.1 bacterium | reverse complement strand
GGACCAATGGAACCCCTCGCCGTTCCGTCCACCATATTTTATCCGTCCCATTAGTCCCATATGTCCTTCAGGTCCTTTTATCCTTCAGCCGTCTCCCGACCTTATCCCAAGGCCGCTCTGACCTTCTCCAAGTCCTCGGGAGCGGCGAAGTTCGCCCCCGCCAGATCTTTGTTGATTCGGCGCAGCAGGCCCGAAAGCACCTTGCCCGCGCCCACCTCGATGAACACGTCGGCCCCGGCGGCGGCCATCGTCTCGACCGATTCCGCCCAACGCACGCAACGGACGATCTGATCGGCCAGCCCCTGGCGGATCGTCTCGACGTCGCCGGCCAGCGCCGCGCTGACGTTGGCCACGAACATGCAGCGCGGCGGCTGCATCGCCGCGCCGGCCAGTTCCCTTTTCATCACGTCCACCGCCGACTGAACCAGCGGCGAGTGAAACGCACCCGAAACGGACAGCATGACCGAGCGCTTCGATCCGGCTTCCTGGGCCAGGCGCACCGCCTCGGCGACGGCCTCGGTGTCGCCCGAAACGACGATCTGGCCGGGGGAATTCCAGTTGGCCGGCACAACGCAGCCTTTTGCCGACGCTTTGTGGCAGATATCCTCGACCTGCCCGCCCTCGAGGCTCAGCAACGCGGCCATCGTGCCCGGCCGGGCCTGGCCGGCTTCGAACATCGCCGTGCCGCGCGCCTGCACCAGCCGCAAGCCCGTCTCGAAATCGAACACATCGGCGGCGTAGAGGGCGGTGTATTCGCCCAGTGAGTGGCCGGCGACAATCGCCGGTTCGATACCTGCCTCGCGCAGCACCGCCAGCGCGGCCGCCGAGGTTACATAAAGCGCCGGCTGGGTGTTGACCGTCTGTTTCAGTTCGTCTTCCGGTCCTTCGAAGCACAGGCGGCTGAGCGGCCGGCCCAGCACGGTGTCCGCCTGCTCGAAGATCGCCCGCGCCGCCGCGTTGCTTTCGGCCAGTGCCCTGCCCATGCCGACGGCCTGCGACCCCTGGCCGGGGAACATCATCGCTATTGTTTTCGTGTGCATCGTGTGTTGGAATCCTTGATGGAAAATGGCCCGCGCGGCGTCGTTGACGGGCGCCTCCGGACATTCAATAGAGCCTGTCAGAGTGGCAAAATGAACGTTTTCCGTCAATCATTTCCCGCCCCCGATCCCCCCCGGCGCCTATCCCGCCGCGCCCGGCCGCGGCTTGCAGTCGCCCTGCTGGCGTTGGCCGCCGCACTGGCGACCGGATGTGCGCGGCCCACCCCCGAGCGCGCCGCCCGGCTGCAGGCCGAGCAACTGGCCGATCGGGTCGTCAAGGCCATGGGCGGCCGGCGCGCGCTCACACATCCGCGCTTCCTGCATTTCGATTTCGTCATCCGCGAAAAAGGCAAGGAAATCGTGCGCCGTTCGCACTGGTGGGACCGCCAGACGGGCCGCTGCCGGCTCGAAAGCAACTCCGGCGGACGCCCCTATGTCGTTCTTTTCAACATCCAGACCCATGAGGGCAGGGCGCTCGAGATGTTCACTCCCGTTTCGCCCGACCGGCTGCCGGCTATGCTCCAGCAGGCCGAGGCGCTCCAGGCGGGCGACTCGTTCTGGCTGCTGGGCTCCTTGCGCCTGCGCGACCCCAACGCCCGTGTGACCTGGGAAGGCGAGAATCCGGTCGCCGACCGCATCTGCCCCACCCTGGGTTTCCAGCCGTTGCCCGGCTTCGGCCTGGATCCAGGTGATCGGATTTCGTTTTATATCCAGCCCGATACTTGGCGCCCCCTGGGCTGGACGTTTACGCTGAGCGGCCAGCCCGACGTCGCGCAGACCTACCTTTGGCAAAGCTGGCAAAAACTTGGCGATCTGGAACTGCCCGTCGAATTCGTGCAGTATAATGGTCCGCGCACGGTGACGATCGAGAATCTTTACGCCCCGGGCACCATCGAAAACCAAGTCTTTTTCAGGTTCTGACCCGCCCGCCCGCCATCCGCCTCGTCGAAAAAGCCTGCAAACCTTTCACCGGACCGGTCGGTCAAATCCATGGCCACGTCAAAGGCCGATTCCACAGGCCGGGCAGGGGCAAGGGTGGCGTGCGGCGGGGAGGCTCCGCCACCCAAGGCCGGTCTTCCCGCCCGCGGCCGCGATATCTCATTCTCCGGAAGGTGACCGATGATGCCATGTCGCGCATTGGACTCCGCTCGCGCAATACGCTTCGCTTGGGTGTCGACTTTCCTGATCGTTGTCCTGTCCATCAACGGATGCAGCGTCTGGCGGGGGCTCCCGTCGCATGGCGGCGGCAAGCGGTTTGACGAGGAACAGCGCGTGGTGTCGGGCGCGATCTGCCGGGCCATCGCCGACATGAACCTGGAAGAACTGAAAGGCCGCAAGATCGTCCTCATCGTCGAGGCGGTGTCTCAGAATGGCGGCGGTCAGGTGGATTTTCCCCGCATCGATTCCATCCGGGGCACCTATACGGACTCGGAAAATACGGGCGCGGAATTTTACGATTTCGGCTTGCCCACCTCGGCCCTGCCCACCCAGTATCGCAACAATTTTTCCGACACCGACCGAAGGGATAAAAGCGTCAGCGTCGATATCCAGCCGTATCTGACGTTCCGGCCGACGACCTACCCGAGCGACACCGATCTGAAATACCTGCAAGCCGTGCTGGCCATGAAAGCCGACCATCTGGGCATCCAGATCACGACAAAGGCGCCTGACGCGACGCTCAACGTCCTGGTGGACGTGCTGGGAACCAATCTCAGCCGGCAGGACAGCCTGCTCTTCTGGAAGGATGTGCTCAAGGCGTCGTGCGAAATGACTTATTACGCCAAGGATGTGCGGACCAACGGCCTGGTTTTCGCGGCCCGGCAGTCGAGCGCCTCGGCCAAATACATCGAGAACAGCATCATCGGTTTTTCGGGCTTTCGCATCCAGCGGTCGATCGAGTCGGTTCCGCCGACACCCTTCCCGTTGGACACCGAGACCGGCGTGCCGACTCCGACGCCGCCCACCGCCGAGGCGACCGAGGAAGAGCCGGCCCCGGCCGCCCCGGCTGCCGGCGAGTCGCGCGAGGAATTGGAAAAGAAACTCAGCCAGGCCGATATGCAGCTCCAGTCGGGCAACATCGACGAAGCGCAGCGCCTAGTCAACCAAGTTCGCCTGGCCGATCCCAACTTTCCCGGCCTGGACGACATGGCGGCCAAGATCCAGAGCTCGCGCAAGAACAGCGACACTCGAAATCGCAATACCAACGCGAACGGCACCCGCAATAACGACAAAGATGCCACAAACGATCGGGATTCCCAGGCCGACAAAGCCAAAACCGATCGTCTGAAAAACGGCGCCGCCGCCGCCGGCGACACCAGCAACCGCGCGGGCAACAAGGCCAATCCATAACCGATATGCCTTGTTGACCGGACCTTTCGGGCCCATCCCGCGCATGCGAGGGATGCGTCGGGTCCTTCCGGGCGCCGGATTTCCCTTTGGACAGCGTCGCGGCGTGATGCTATTTTCGGCGCTGTCTCGCGTCGCCGCGATGCCGATCATCGGGAATAAACGGTGCCCGCGCCCATGCACGTCGCACGCACGCCCCGCCCCCCGCGCCGGCCGATTCGCCTGGTCCACTGCATCGGCACCATGCGTCTGGGCGGGGCCGAGACTCAATTGGCCGAACTCATATGCCGCCTGCCTCGCGACCGGTTCGCGCAAAGCCTCGTGCTGCTCCAGGGGGGCGCTTCCTTGCGCGAGGGCCGCTATCTGATCGACAAGGTGCGCCAGGCAGGATGCCCCGTCATCTCGCTGCGCTACTCCATGCAGTTTCATTGGTATGACCCGCGCTCGTGGGCGGCGGCCGCCTGGGCGCTGCTGCGTTACGTTGCCCATCTCCTGCGCCGCCGGCCCGACATCGTCCACGCCCAGCTTTACTGGGCCAACATCATCTCGGTGCTGGCCGGGCGACTGGCGTTCGTCCCGCGGATCGTCACCAGCCGCCTTCAACTGAGCGACTACAAAGCCGGTCGCCCGGCAATGCAACGCATCGAAAATTGGGCCAATCGTTTCACCGACGCCGTCTTCGTCAACTCCGAGGCCGTCCGCCAGGACGTCATGTCCCACGAAGACCACGTTCCCGCGCGCGTCCAACTCATATATAACGGCGTCGTGGTCGATCGTTTTCAGCAGGCCGATCCCGACCCCCTGCGTCGCGAACTGGACCTCGCCGGCGACGAGTTCGTCATC
>JAMCWS010000152.1 GCA_023480605.1 bacterium | reverse complement strand
AGTGAAATCCTGGCGGTTGCCTGAGACGACTTTGACACCGAGGCGCAACCTTGACGGGTAACGTGTTCATCGGCACGTCGGGATGGCAATACGACGACTGGCGGGAGGTTTTCTTCCCGCCGGGAACGGCCAGGAAGCGCTGGCTGGAGTATTATGCCACGCGCCTGCCGGCCGTCGAGGTCAACGGACCGTTTTATCGCCTCCCCGAGCGGCAAACTTTCGAGCGCTGGCGGGAACGCCCGCCGCCGAATTTCATTTTCGCCGTCCAGGCCCACCGTGCCATCACCCATGTCAAGCGGCTGGCCGACGCCCGGGTCGAAGCGGCGGATTTCGTCGCGCGGGCCGAGGGATTGGGCGATAAACTGGGGCCGATTCTTTTCCAGTTGCCGCCGGGCCTGCACGCGGAACCGCCCCGCCTGGAAGCTTTTCTCGTGGGCTTGCCGCCCGGCCGGCGTTACGCCTTCGAGTTTCGCCATGCCAGTTGGTTCGCCGCCGAAACATTCGACGTCCTGCGCCGGGGAGGCGGAGCACTGTGCGTTTCGCATTTCGGCCGGCTGCGCGCGCCGCGCGAGGTGACCGCCGATTTCGCCTACGTCCGCCTCCATGGCCCCGATGGCCCATACAGGGGCGAGTATGGCGCCGCCGGTCTGGCCGAATACGCCGAAGCCATCCGTGCCTGGCGCTCGATCCCCCGGCAGGCGTCCTCGATCACGGCGACGCGAAAGCCCATATGCAGCGCGTCGAGCACGCTGTATTTGACGCAGTAGTCGGTCGCCAGGCCGAGGATGAACAACTCGTCCACGTCGTGGTCGCGCAGATACTCGCCCAGGCCGGTCGAGCGGCGATGACCGTTGTCGTAAAAGCCGCTGTAACTGTCGATGTGCGGGTCCACGCCCTTGTGAAAAATCCGGCGGATGCGGGCTGTTTCGAGATTGGGGTGGAAGTCGGCGCCGAAGGTGTCTTGAACGCAGTGGACCGGCCAAAGGATCTGGGGAAGGCCGCCCAGTTCGATCACCGAGCCCACCTCGCATCCCGGGTGGTTGGCCGCAAAACTCCCGTGGTCGTGCGGATGCCAGTCCTGCGTGGCGACGACGAATTCGAAATGCTGGATCAGGCGGTTGGCCGGCGCGATGACCCGGTCACCCTCAGGCACCGCCAGCGCCCCGCCCGGCATGAAGTCGTTCTGTAAATCGGTAATGTTGAGCGCCCGCATCGCCCGGCCCCTCTTACTCAATTTTAACGGGGTTGACGCACGTGTCAAGACTCGCGGAACGGCTCTTTCCGGCGCGCCGGACACGGCCCGAGGAATCCTGCGACGTGCCCGCGGCGGCCCGCAACGCCTATTCCTTGAATATATCCAGGTTGCGGGCGAAATAACGCCAGCCGCTGACGACCGTCAGCACGACACAGATGAACATCATCAGGTGCAGGACAAGGGTCAGGATCCAGGCGATTTCCCATTGGCGGACGACGACGCGCTCCCACAAACCGGCGGCTTCCAGCCAGTCGCGCGCCGTCAGGAAGACCAGGGCCGTAATGATCGTCGTCAGTTGACTGATGGTCTTGTTTTTGCCCCAGCGATCGGCCCCCAGCACGCGCCCCTGGGTGGCCGCCAGGAGGCGCAGGCCGGTAATCAAAAACTCGCGCGCCAGAACCAGCACCACCATCCAGGCGGGGAATATTTCCAGTTCCACCAGACCGACGAAGGCCGCCATGACGAGAATTTTGTCGGCCAGGGGGTCCATCAATTTGCCGAAATTGGTGATCCAGCCGTGGCGGCGGGCCAGCAAACCGTCGTAGTAATCGGTGACCGAGGCGCCGATGAAGAACAGCAGCGCCGCGACGCGCAGGAGGGGCCACCACGCCGCCGGAATCCAAAAATCGTCGGGCACCAGCGCGACGAGAAAAAACGGCACGATCGCGATGCGACTGAGGGTCAGTCGATTGGCCAGGTTCATATGCCGACAACTCGCTGGGTAAGCAGGTAGGCCCAGACGACGGCCGCGACGACCACCAGCCATCCCCAAGACTTGCCGGCCTTAAGCGCGACCCCCGCGCCGACGATGATGAGGATGACAATGAGGGTGTAATCATACAGCGCCGAGGACGTGATCGGGAATCTGGGCATGGAAGTCCTCCTTTCGCCGGCCGGCGAGCAACGTTGTCTGACAGCGGCTCGATCGGACTCCTGATCTTATAGCCGATTCCGAACCCTTCTGACAACAAGGGAAACGGCTGCCGGATGAAAACGCCACGGGGCGGCGGGGGATGACGTGAGACCGGAGGACGGGCGGGATTGTGTCGCCTGGAACGAACGCCCCAGCCCGTAAAAGCGGAGCGGCGCGGTGCGGCGGCAATCGGTTCCGCCGGGTAAACCGAGGCGTTGCGGATGACGCGCAATATTGAGACGACTGTGTTTAGGTCTGCGGAAGACGTCCCGTCCGAGCCGATGACCTGCACGGCCGATCGAGCGGTTTTTTTTAAATTTTTTATTTCTTTTTCATTGACACGCGACACCATGATCCGTTATCCTTTCCCCGAAATTAAGGGGTCTCCCATCAAGCATCCCTTCCCAAGCTCAAAAGCGGCTCCTTAATTCAATACAGCAGGACATGGCTTCAGGTCTCTATGCCTTTCTCTTCCTGAAGTTATGGCGTTGAAAACGCCCAGCCATCTCCCACCCTCCCCGGACCGCAAATAGGATGGCTGGTCCAAGACGAACAACAGCCCGGTGGCTCCCCGCCACCGGGCTTGCTGTTGTACGAGGATCTATCATGACGGCCCCCATCTCCCTGAACTTGAACGCCACCCAAGTCATCGACGTATCCCGCCTCATCGCCGCGGGCGCGATCGCGTATCCGGGCGACCCCCCGCTCGTGATCGAGCCCGTTTCGCGCATCGGGCCGGGCAGCCCCGCCAGCGTCACGCGACTGTGCCTATCGACCCATCTGCTGACGCATCTCGATCCGCCGTGTCATTTCATCGAGGGGGGGGCGGCGGTCGACGCCATCGAACCGGCGCGCCTGATCGGCACGGCGCGGGTCGTCGAGGTCGCCGGCGACGCCGTCGCGCCCGGCGACCTTCCCGATCCAGCCGGCTTGGGCGGGCTCAACCTGCTTTTCAAGACGCGCCATTCCGCCGCCTTCGATCCCTACCGATTCGACGAACGCCATGTCCACCTGCTGCCCGAAACGGCGGCGATCCTGGCGCGGGCCGGGGTGAATCTGGTCGGCATCGATTACCTGAGCGTCGAGCGGTTCGGCGACGAGCATTATCCCGTCCACCGAATCCTGCTGGGCGCGGGGGTTTTGATTCTCGAAGGGCTGGACCTTTCGAACGCGCCGGCCGGCGACTACACGCTGGTGGCCCTCCCGTTGCGGATCGCCGGCGGCGACGGCTCGCCCGTGCGCGCCGTGCTGCTCCGGTAACGCGCCGACGGACCGGCCGCGCGGCCGTTCAGCCCACCGGCGGACCCAGGATACTGATGATGAGGCGCGTCAGTTGCGTCAGGTCGCACGGCGACTTGGCCATGGCCCGTTCAGGCGGCAGGGCAAAATGCAGGAAATCCTTTTCCGTATCGCAACCCTCGCTGGGGGTGAAAAAGATCGCTTCGATCGATGGATGGATATTTTTAAGCCGGGTATAGGTTTCGGAACTGGCCGCGCCGGGCAGCGAAACATCGAGAATGCACAGGTCGAATGGGGATTGCATGGCCGCCGCCAGCGCCTCCTGGCGGCCGTGCACCGCGACCACTTCGTACCCGAGCGACTTCCCCAGGTAGGATTCCAGGGCGCAACGGGCAGAAGGATCGTGGTCGACGATGAGGATACGGTGCGGCATGGCTCCGATTCCCATGCGGACGGCCGGGTCCGGCCCGACCGGGTCCGATGACATCCACTAATAATCATTACGTCAGGAATGGTTAAACACTGTAGCGGTTTTTTTGCAATGAAAAGCATGCGCGGGCGCCGCCAAACCGTTTACTCGGCGACCTCGGATTCCTTGCGCACGACGTAAGGCATGAAATTCTTCGCGTAGCGCAGCGGATACTCGGCCTCGATCCACACGCCGTCGGCTCGGTGCTCCTCGCGCCGGACGTCGCCCTCGCGGTGCAGCAGGTCGACCAGATCGAACCGGTCGAGGGGAATCTGCAGCCGGGCACGCCGCATCGGCAGAACGAAATGGCGAGCGAAGGCGTCCACGAGTTCGTCCAGACCCGCACCAACTCGTCGAGTC
>JAMCWS010000230.1 GCA_023480605.1 bacterium | reverse complement strand
CTTCGCGGAGAAAACGGGCCTTTTTGCCGGTAGCCTCGATCAGGCCGACGCGTGCCGCGGGCCAGAGGGTGGCCCAGACCAACCCCGGGATGCCGCCGCCGCTGCCGACGTCGAGGATGGCGTCACCCGTCACGGGACGGCCCAGCGCGGCTTCGAGCGCCCCGGCCGCCCGGACGGCATCTTCGACGTGACGCGACCAGAAGACGCATGGGGCCCGGTCGGAGGTAAGGTTGACACGGCGATTGACATCGAGGATCCGGTCGGCCAACTCCCGCAGCCGGTCGGCCGGGTTGCCGCCGACGACGCCGAACGCCGCTGCCCGCTTCGCCCATGGATCGAGCCAGGCGGGCGGCCACTCGCCCGGGCCGGCATAAGGATTGGAGATGATGTCGGACGTCATGATGAGCGCCTCTCGTCCGGGCGACTTGCGGATCGATTGTAGACCGGCGGCACAGCGGTGAAAACCAAAATGTCGTTGTTCCAAGCTTTTTGGTTGCCAGAATGCCAAAATCCCGTTCTAATACGTGCGATCCGTCAGGGGGATTTTCGTCAATGCATGGTCGTAAATCTGCAAATGCGAAGCGGGTATTGCCACATGCCGTCCTTCGAGTGCCAGGTCAACGAATCGGTCGGTTTCATGCAGGTGCTGCTCAAGGCGGATTTCACGGCCGATAAATGGGACGAATTCGAGCGCCATTATGGCCCGCTCATCGCAAAAGGCGTGGTCAATTGGGACTTGAACCTGACGGAGATGCAGTGGATCAACAGCGTCTTTCTGGGCCTGCTGGTCGGCCTGAACACGATGCTGAGCACGCGCGGCGGTCGCCTGCGGGTGCTGGTGCCGAGGAAATCAAAGATCGCCGACATACTCTTCCTCGCCAAGCTCAACCGGATTTTGAACATCCACGAACAATGACGGGGCGACGAGGCGTCGTGCCGCGCCGCGGATATGGCTCAACGTTTCCGGCATCCACCGGGCGGTCGCAAAATTTTTGACACCCGTGCGCGGCTGTTGGACAATCTTTCATGCCTTCCCCTCGGGCGGCGTGCGGGGGGCGTGAAAGTCGATTGCGAGTCATCCATGAAGACGCGCCTCTCCCGAAAAGAGGGAAATGGAGCAAGCCAAACGGATTCAGTCGATCACGATCACGATTACGATCATGATCGTGAATGGAGGCGGTCCGGCATATATTTTTCGTAGCACGAGCACGAGACGTCATCATCCCTCAATATGGGAGTGCCGGAGCGTCAAAGCGGATCGAACGATATGAGGGAAACGAGCGACATGAATCAGCGGGGACGGCTGGCGGTCGGCATCACGGCGGCGGGAGGCGACGCGGAGCGGCGCGTGCTGGCCGACGCGCTGACGCGACGCCTGGCGCTGGAGTTCGGCGTAGTGATCGCGCGCGGCGAAGATCCCGGCGATGGCGCCGCTCGCGTCATCCGCTGGCTGGCCTTCGCGGAGCCGGTCGAAGCCGGGCGGCTGGCCGCGTTGCGCCGCCACGCCGACCGCGTCGAACGGCTTTACGCGGAGCGGGGCGAGACGCACGGCGACGGGGCGGACGGGAGCGCCGAGGGCGTCGCGAGCCGCGTGCGTCTGAACGTCTTCTGGATCGACGCCCGCCGGGCCGTCCGGGTCGAAAGCAAAGATGCCTCTCACCGGATTCCCTTGGGGGACGGCGTCTTTGCGGAATTGGCGTTTTGCGCGGCGGAGCCGGACGCCGCGCTTGCGCCGACCCCGTGGACGCTTCCTGAAGACGCGCGGCCCGAGGCGCGGGCGTTTTTCGACCGCGTGGTCGCCATCTGCCGCGCGGCGTGAAGTCCCGCGGCCGGGCGCGAGGCGGAAGCAGGCGGTGCGATAGCGGCGGCGACCGGTTCACGTCCTCGATACGAGACGCGGGGACGGGCGCGGCCGCGAAACCCAACGTTCGACGGACCAACCATGGAAGTTATCCCGAAAGCTCCCATTTACCTGGTCTACGGCAACCAGGTCGAGCCGATCCTCAAGATGCGCGACGCGATCCTCGACGCCGTCATGGAGAAGGAGGGGCGCAACGAAAACCTGACGGAGTATTACTCGACCGGAGTGCAGGACCGGGTGCAGCTTATGGCGCTGATGGACGAGATCGCCGGCGATCTGTCGACCATGTCGTTCATCCCCGAGGCGGGCAAGTGCGCCGTCGTCACCAACCCGGCGGAAGTTTTCGCCCCCGCGGCGGCGCGCGGCGGGCGGAAGGGCAAAGACAAGGAACCCGCGAGCGAAGATCCCATGCTGGCCTGGATCGAGCGGGAACTGCCGGCCACGGGCCACACGATGCTGCTGCTGGCGTTCGAAGACGAGGCGGCCGGGCGCGAGGTGAATCCGAACGCCCCGCTTTTCCAGCTTATCCAGCGGATCGGCTGGACGCGGCGGTTCGGCGACACGAAGGCGTTTTTCCGGATCGAGGACGCGATCGTGGCTCGCAATCCGGCCGCTTGCGTGCAGGCCGTGCGCGACCTGTGGGGCAACGGCAAGGGCGACACGCCGGTTTACAACTCCGTGGCCCGGTGCCTGCGATTCCTGCTGGAGGCGAACATCGCGCGCGAACGCCGGACCGCGGCCGATCCGGCCGCCCAGGCCCTCTATTTTCCGGCCGATCCCGGCCGCAACCTGTTCAAGGCCCACGAAGCCGTGCGGCGGAAATACCTGGGGCGGCCCGTTTATCGCACGGGTGAACTGCTGCGCGCTTACGAAGGGCTGCTCGACGTCTACCGGGCGATGCGCCCACGGCCCGACGACGTCTATGTCGCCGACGCCCGGGGGTTGCTCGAACAGATCCTGATGCGCCTGCTCACCTCGCTCCCGCCGCGGCGCGGTTGATGGGACACATGGGACCGATGAGACCGATGGGACGTCCCGTAACATCTCTTTCTCTCGTCCTTCCCATTCGTCTCGTCGTTCCCATTCATCACATCAGGCCTGGCAATCCAAGACGACCTTGATTGCGCCCGAGGCAGCTTTGTTGGCGGCCACGTCAAAAGCGGCCAAACCCTGGGTGAGTGGAAACCTGTGGGTTATCAGCGGTTCCAGATTGAGCATATTGCGCGAAACCATTTCAACCGCCTTGGGGAAATCGGCGTAACGGGAATTGGACGAAGTTTTGATGGCGCGCTCGGCGCTGAGCAGGTGCGCCGGAATGCGGATTTCCTCCTCCCTGGCGGCCATCAGCACCAGCGTGCCCCCCTTGCGCAGGATGGTCAGCGCGGCGGCGACGCTTTCGGCCGATCCCACGGTGTCGAAAACAGCGTGGACGCCTTCCCCGGCGGTTTTCGCCATCACCAGGTCGATCAGGGCGCGGTTGTCGTCCTCGGGCACCCTGACCGCGTCGTCGAAACCAACCTGGCGGGCCACGGCGATGTTGTCATCACCGATGTCGGTGATGCAGGTCCAGGAGGCGCCGCCGACGCGGGCGACCTGGCCGATCAGCAGCCCGATCGGCCCGGCGCCCAGGACTGCCATCCTGTCGAGGGGCTTGAGGCCGGCCACCTCGGCGGCATGAATGGCGACGATCAACGGATCGAGCAGCGTGGCGTGGTCGTCGGTGACCCACGGGGGCAACTCGAAGACGTAGTCGCTGAAAGCAGGGCAATACTCGGCCATGGCGCCGGGATAGAAATCCATGGCGCCCCAGCCCTGGCCGTGGCCGACGTGGCGGGTGTCGGGGCAGAGGTTTTCGCGGTATTCGCGGCACAGCGAACACCGTCCGCAGGAGAGGAACGAATTGACGGCGACGCGCTTGCCGATCCAGGGGGCGTCGGCGGGATCGCCGACCTCGGCGACGACGCCCAGAAATTCGTGGCCCAGAACCATGTTCGGCGGATTGGGAACATCGCGCCCCAGAGTGTGTTTGGCCCACGGATTGTCGCCGTGGTAATAGCGGACGTCGCTGCCGCAGATGCCGCATTTAAGCACCTTGACGAGCATCTGGCCCGGTCCGATACGGGGCTTGGGGACATCCATGACGGCCAGATTTCGGGGGCTTTTCAGGACGAGAGCTTTCATGGTGGCGCCTCTTTCGTGTTCTTTTCGTGTGCTTTTCGTGTGCCTCGTTGCCTAATAACTTTTTCAGGTTTCATCGTTCCGGCTGGCCGGGCGCCCGCGGCGACGCCGGTGCTGCGCGGCCAGTTCGGCGGGTGTGGCCGGCAGGCGGCGGACGTGGGGAAGGCCGAAATCGTAGCGCAGAGCCAGCAGACGTAAAACGATGGTCAGCACGGCGGCCACCGAAAAGAACACGAAAGAGG
>JAMCWS010000393.1 GCA_023480605.1 bacterium | reverse complement strand
CGCGACCTGCGCCGTTTCGGGTCGCAAGGCCAGCACCGTCTCGCCGCCCTGACCCTCAAGCTCGAGTCCGCCCGCTGGATCGAGTACGCCACGGGCGACGCGCCCATTCTGCTGCTCGACGATTTCGGCTCGGAACTCGACCCCGCGCGGCGCGCCGCCGTGCTCCAAGGGCTGCGCGGCGCGATGCAGGTGATCGTGACGGCCACGCATCCCTCCGACCTGGCCTCATCGTCTCCCCTTTTCGACCAGGCGCGCCGGATCGAAAGCGGCCGGCTGCTGGCCTGACTGGCTGCCCGCGCCCGACCGGTCCACACCGCCGGCCGGTGGCGCCCCTCGTCGATCCGCTGCCGGTCTAATCGCGCCCGTGTACTCCCATCGAGAGCCTAATCGCCCCGTTCCGGCGGTGGCCGGGCGATCTTGGGCGATTTATTCAAGCTGTAGATGGGAGAACCGGCCTTCGTGCCGGCTTTATGGGCTTCAATCGCAGCGCTTCTCGCCCATTTCGGCGTTAGACGGTCGGCGCGAAGGCCCGCTCTCCGGGAATAACCTTAACCTCCGGACATCAATTCATGACGCCCCAGGGAATGTTTCAAGCCTTCTCCGTTTATTGCATTGTCCACCCGCTCACGGTAAATTACCGGATAGGACGCCGGCTTGCGCGCCGAGCATGCCGGATTGTAAGGTTATTCCCGGAGAGCGGTCGTTTCCATGCCGCATCCCTCCAGCGATGCCCCCTCGCCCCGACCGGGAGCGGATCCCTCCCCCACCGCCGCGGACGCCGCCGCCCCCGCTTCGTGCGCCGGCGCGGGCCACGACACCCCGCGACCATTTGGCGGTTTTCTGGAGTCGGCCCTCGAAGCCGTCGCCGCGCGCCGCGACAACAGCATCCGCCTGGGCAAGGCCGACGGCTTGGCCGTGCTGCGCGCGGCCGACCTGCTGGGCATCGGCTGGCTGGCCAATGGGGTCCGCGAGCGCCTCCACGGGCGCAGAACCTACTACAATATCAACCGCCACATCGACTACAGCAACGTCTGCGTCAACCACTGCGAGTTCTGCGCTTTCTCCCGTGAAAAGGGGGCGCCGGGAGCCTGGACGCGCTCTCTCGACGAAATTTTCGCCCTCGCGGAAAGCGCGGCCGCCGCCGCCAGCCCGGTCTCGGCCTGTTCCCCGGCCGCTGCCGGTTCCTCGGTAGCTCAGGGCGCATCGACGCCCGCCGTCACCGAACTCCACATCGTCGGCGGCTGCCACCCCGACCTGCCGTTCGAATACTACGTCCAGATGCTGCGCGGTCTGCGCGAGCGCCTTCCGGGCGTGCATCTCAAGGCCTTCACCGCCGTCGAGATCGCCCATTTCGCCCGCCTTTCCGGCCTTAAAATCGAGGCGGTGCTCACCCGTCTCATCGAGGCCGGCCTGGGCAGCCTGCCCGGTGGCGGCGCCGAGGTGCTGACTCCCGCCACCCGCCGGATGATCTGCGGCGAAAAAATCAGCGCCCGCCGCTGGCTCAACATCCACCGCACCGCCCATCGCCTGGGCCTCAAGACCACCTGCACGATGCTTTACGGCCACGTCGAGTCGCTCGAAGACCGCATCGACCACCTGCTGGCCCTTCGCGCTTTGCAGGACGAAACCGGCGGCTTCCAGGCGTTCGTACCGCTGGCTTTCCACCCCGCCCACAGCCGCCTGAGCCATCTGCCCGGCCCCAGCGGCGCGGCCGACCTCAAGACGGTCGCCGCCGCCCGCCTGCTGCTCGACAACATTCCCCACGTCAAGGCCTACTGGGTCATGCTGGGCGTCAAGACCGCTCAGGTGGCCCAGTCCTTCGGCGCCGACGACCTCGACGGCACGGTGGTCGAAGAGACGATCACCCACATGGCCGGCGCCCAGTCGCCCCAGGCCCTCACCGTCAAGGACCTGCGCCGCCTCATCCAGGAAACCGGCCACATCCCGGTCGAACGCGACTCGCTCTACCGAGAAGTTAGGCGGAGTCAAAAACTCGCCGAAGCGACTGGGCGCCGGCCATGTGGGTGATCTTGTTTATGATTGCGAAAATATGTATCGTATTCCGCGGAATGAACTGCTGGCAGTTTAGTCGAAGTGGAATCTATAAAAAGAGTTGTATTCGTCTAAACAGCGGAAAACATATATTTCACCATATTATAGATTTTTCTTGGTTGTTGAGGTCATTATGCTTGATGACATTATACTATCAGTATGGTATATTCCTGAACTTTAGAACATTTTCCCCCTGTTAGTTAACCCTCCACATTTTCTATTATTAAATCCAATACGGTGTCCTTAATGCGTACGAACGATCAAAATACGCTCATGCGAGGTGTCCTGTGACGGCTGACTGCGGATCGGGTAATTGGACATCTTGCGTTTCACGCCGCGCTGATTGCGCCGCCTCTCGCGCCGTGGCAGACGCTCCTGTGCGATCTCGTCGAGCAGGTGGCTCAAAAAGGGGGAAGCCGGCGCTTGCTGACGTGGGCCGGTTCCGGCAGATGGCGTCGCACGATGACCAGCGCATTCTTGAAGGAAAGCCGATCCGGGTCGATCCCCTCGCGCACGGCCGCCGCCAGCATCCCCCGGCACACCGAGCGGCGGACCAGCGCCAGGCCGGGGATCAGTTCGTGGCGTCGATGGGGCCGGACCGACAGGTCGAAAAACGCGTGGACGCCCACCTCTAACAGGATGATCAGTATGGCCTGGGGGAACGCGGCGCGGCCACGGGGCGTCTTGCGGCGGCCGAAGATCCGTTCGTTGGCCGGCGTGTCGGGCAGGTCCGCGACCGTCGCGTCCAGGGCCACCAGACGCAGCCCCCGATAAAAAGCCTGCGCCACGCGCCCCCGCGTGGCCAAGGGCAGCGCCAGGGCCCGAAACAATTCGATCAAGGGACGCGGCCCCAGCCGGTAGCGGGCGCGACTGATCGATTTCTTGGTGGGCAATTTCGCCGCGGCCGGCAACAGATAAGCGAGCACCTGACGACTGGCGGCATCGGCCACCAGCCCCAGGCCAATCACCAACTGCGCCACCAGCGCGGCCGGCAGGGCCCGGCGCCGGCGCTCGCCTTTGCAGGTCTTGGTCAGGGCCGCTCGGATGGCGGCCAGGGGGATGGTTTGGGACAGGCAGCCAAACAGTTGGGCAACAGGAACGGGAGCGGGCATGCAACGGCCTTCAGCAACAGTAATAGCTCTCGTGATTGCTCACGGGACTTGGGTCTGTCAATATCATTAAGGACACCGTATTGGATCTAAGGCCAAACCGCCCCCGGCATCCCATTTTCTTCCGCCGAGATAGGTAGACCATAATAGAGCGCCCGAGGGAGTAAGTTTGGCGACGAAAAGGTCGTATTCCCCATGGTAGGTCGTGTCGTAACCGCCCGAAATCCAGTCCTTCGACGTGGTGTTGCCGATCACGACGATATTGCCCTCATAATCCACCTTGACGCTTTGGACATCGTCCTGGGCGTACTCGGATCCCGCCTCGCTCCCGCCCAGGTAGGTGGACCAGGTCAGTTCGGGCGCCGCACCGGATGGGGGCGCGAGGAAGGCGAACGTCACGATGAGGAACACGAAACAGGACTTGCGTCTGAACGATCCGGATTCATTGCGCATGGGAGCACCTTCCTGCCCGACCATTCAAGGAAATCGAAGCGTCATTGCCCCGCCGGCGTCGCCGTGCTGCACGGATCCACGTCCGCTGATCGATATTGGGTGATGTAAAGTACCGGTTACTCTTTCTACGGTTCTGTTTATGACAATCCGGCAAGGTTGTCAATATCCATTCACGGGCATCGGTCCAGGCGCATACCTTTTGTCCTCATCCGAAAATATTGTTTTGTCGACTTCGGTCGGGTTGTCGACGCCCTGGGTGACTTGAACCCGGCATTTGCCGCATGTCCCGGCTCCTCCGCACGGCATGTCGATCACGAAGCCAGCACCGGCGGCCGCCTCCAGGATTGTCGTCTCGCTCAAGACAGACACGGCGCGTCCTTCTGGCTCAAATGTCACTTTATAATGGCTTTCCACTACCGGGATGATTCCTTCCGAAATCTCATCCACTGGGCACGCATTTTAGATTTTTAATGCCATTACGACTTGGTTTTGTTGGGCTATCTTTTTGAATGCCCGGCCAATCGCGTCATAGATCTGGTCAACTTCCCCCACCGTTTGACTGCTCATGTTTCCCGCTTTCACCGCCAGCCCGGATTCCTCCAATTCGCCCAGGAAACTCTTGATGGATTCGCATGTGTCGCTTGTGTTCAGCGGATAATCGGCCCGTCCTCCATTGTTCAACCGCCTCGCGGACCGTGCCTGAGCATCCGACGATGACGCCGATGCCGGCGGCGGAAAGCGTCTGGTGCGCATTGGGCCCGCAGTTGCCGGTAAGTACATGACGGACGCCGCGCTCGGTCATAAACTGCGCGGACTGGATTCCCGCACCTCCGCCGAGGGCCACGTTGGGATTCCCCAGCGCCTCGGATGTGAGATCGTCCGTCCCCAAGACCAGGAAATACGGGCAACGGCCAAAACGGGGGTCAACTTTTGCGTCGAGCGTAGGGCCTGTCGCCGTAACTGCAATTTTCATGAATGTGCACCTTTCTATTCATTCATGGACAATCGCCAGGATGTCGGCAGACACCCATCCGGTCGCCCCGGCGACTCCGTGTTTTGCGCGTTGGGGGCGTGGGATTCAGGCTTGCTTGGTCTTGGATTCGAGTTCCTCGATTCGCTTGCGAATGCCTTCCAGCGCATCCTCGAAGTGCTCCGCCTGCCCCTTGAGCGCGTCGATCTCCTGCTCTTTTGTCACGGACGGAGCGAAGGGAACGGCATAAGCCGCCGCATTGGACGGAGGAGCGGCAAAGGCCGGATAACCCATGGCCGCCCGTTGCCAACCGAACAGTCCTGTCGCGTGAAACCAGTTGCGCCAGCCGCGCCCGCCTCCGCGACCGCGACCACAACCCCAGCCCCAGAAACCACCTCCCGGAACCGGGTTCACGTATCCGGGTACTGGGTATCCCGCGTAAAAACCCGCCGCGCGTCCTGTCATCGGGCCCATCCCGGCCGGGCCCGTTCGATCTCCACCTGGCATGATGTATTCCTCCTTTTTTTTCTGATGTCAGCCTTTGGTCATTCTTGTCCCGCATTTTGGGCAGACCTGCTGATTGCAAGGTTGGCCGGCAACATGCGGAGTCTTGCTTCCACACTTTGGGCAAACACAATTTCCGCCGGGACCGGCGGCAAACGGCCCGCCCATCTTCCCGCGGCCTTGTCCGCCTCCTTGCGGTGGTCCCATCCCATCTCCTCTCGGCATTGTTCTCGCCACCTCCTTCCTCAAATTAATCGCCTTGGGAAGCCATTCCTCATTGGGGTCCGCGACCATGACAAGATCGGATCCTGCGGCGCCTTCCGCAACAGCCGGGCATGAAGTAGTTGCTCTCGGCCAACTCACCGCAAAGAAAGGCGGCCAGGGCGGACTCCACGTTCTCGCAGATGAATCCAATAACCTGAACTCCAGCTCTCACAAGGGCTCTCTCCAAAGCCTGCGAGATGGCGCCGCAAAGAAGCACTTTCGTCCCGAGACCCGCAACTTCTTGCGCTCGGCCAAAGAGTTCGCCGCGGGTCAAGACCGCATCCTCCCGTCGGACTTAGCGCCCATTCTCAATGTCGATCAGGTAGAGTCGGTCCGAGACATCGAACACGGGGGATAGGGCCCGAGCAAAATAGACAGGATCATACCGCCGCCGATGTGGCCGCTGGAGCCGGTGACGGGGATAGAGAAATTGATCATCTGGGCCGCGAAGATGAAAGCCCCGAGCACGCCCATCAGTGGAATCTTGCGTTCATCGAGTTCGTGTTTGAGCTTGCGGGCACTGTGTGCGACGAAGCCGTCGGCCACGACCTACATCGAGATCCCGACGGCGGGTTGGATTAATGCATCTGCCATGTGCATGTGAAAAACTCCTTCGTGTGAATGGAGGGCGTTGTCAGTTTACTGATCATCATTGTTACCGTTCGTCGACGCCATACCGGGACGCGGGGGCAGGGCTACAGCGGTTTCTAAATTCTGAGAATCGCCCGCGGCCACACGGCCCAGTTCGATCGTGATGATGATTTGGCTGCGCTGCTTGCGTTCGATCTCATGCGAGAAGAGCGCCCTGAGTCCCGGAATGCTGCGAAGGCCGATCACGCCCGAATTCTGCCGGACTTTGCTTTCGCGGCATAAACCGCCCAGCACGGCCGGTCGCTCCGGCACAAGCAGGGCAACGGTATTCACTTCGCTGTTGGTGATGAGCGGAACGTTCTGCGTCGGGGTGTAACCGACGTGACTGGCAACCGAAGCCTTGACGGTCATCTCGATTTCCGAGGCGATCCGGGGCGTCATCTCGACGATCACGCCTTCCGTAAACTCCTTGATTACGCCCTCGGGAGTCATGGCCGGCGGCGAATCGCGCAGTGGTGCATCGGCCACCCCATCGCCGTCATATCCCCGGATGACATAAGGCAAATCAGTGGTCGATTTAATCGTCGCCGGTTGGGCATTGGTCTGCGTCAGGCGGCTGTCAGTCATTACCTTGGCATGACCCCGGCTGACGAGATAATTCAGGAATTCGGTGGCGATCTGGGGCGTGAAGGATAACTCGGCGCTCAGCGACTGGAGGTCGAGATTGTAAGAGCCCGGCCTCCCCTCCCATCCGAAGGCAAGATTGCCGTCCTCGATCGACTTCTTCCAGGCATACCAGTCCGGTCCGACGTCGCGGCCGTTGTCTTCGCTAATCTCGTAAATGCGCACGCGCGTCTCGATCTGTGGCGGCGGGGCGTCAAAGTACCTGAGCGCTTCCAGGTCGCAAGTGAAGAAGCTGGGCGTGTCCTCCATATAAAGTACCTGGTGGGTGTCATCGGGGATAAGCACGACAGAAGGGCTGGCGGTGCTCTCCTGAATCAGCCGGGCGACTTCGGAGGGCAGGCGGTGTTTGATGTTGGCGAAGATCGCGCCGGTGCCGAAGGCGGCCGAGTCGAGATCCTTGCGGTCCAGTGTCTCCATCGTCTGGTCAATGAAGGGAATCATCCAGTCGGGCATCGTGACGACGAGCATCGAGTCGCCCTCATATGTCCGCTTGCACTCCAGGCCCTCCGCATCGGTTTCCACCGCACTGCCCTGAGCGATCCGGTAGACCGAGCCGTTTTCTTTCTCGACGGCCTGGTTGATCATTTCGAAAACTTCCGAAGCATTGGCGTACTTGAGGACATAGGTTTTTACGACGTAATCGATATGATCGTCAGTCGACTGAATTTCGATCCGCTCGGTAGGGCCGCCGGGCTTCTTGGCCAGCGTCTCGGGCGATTTGTTGCCAAGGCGGAGGAACCGCAGCCCATCCATGTTGGGGGTATTGGGCACGGGAGTATTCTGCGCCCGGACGGTCAGGGGAAATAGCAGGGCCATCGCCATGAGCAGCGCGGCATGGCGCCAGAGGCAATGGAACGAACAGGTATGGAACATGATCTGTCCTCCGGGAATTTGGAATCATCGACGGAATCGGAGATCGACTTCGGCCAGAAGCCTAAAGCCGTTCACACGAATTTTCAAAAAGTATTACCGGATAATCTGCAATCATGTCAATCAGAAAGATTCAAGACATTCGGGGGATTCCATCGGGGGCCACGACATGCCGTGTCATCTTCGGAGCCCCGCCGCCGTGATCGCCCACGCCCCACAGGAACATCTGGTCCCAGGGCTGATGACGGCAAACCTCGATCATCCGATCCAAGGCCCGGCCGACGTGGCCCTCCTCATGGCAATACGCCCCGTACGGCGAACGGTAAGCGTAGACCTCGGCGCCGTCGATCCACCGCCAGCGATAGAAGTAATCCGGCAGGGCGATTTCCTTCTGATCCGGACGGGTGTGGATATAGAACTCGAAACCCAGCCCGCGCAGGATTTGCGGCAGGGAGCCGTTGTGGCCGAAGGCGTCGCAGTTGTAGGCCACCGAGGTCGTCACGCCAAACTTCTCGGCGAAGTAACGGCGGCTCTTACGTGTTCTTATGGTCACACAAACCCCGTATTTATTAGGATTTTTTGTTGTGTGAACCTTCTTCTCGGATTCGCAATGCGGGGGTCGGGGGTTCGAGTCCCCCCAGGTCCACCACTCCAACGATTCGACTTACGAAGCCCCGGCCGCCGGCGGGGTTTCTTGCGTTGATCCCCCCCTGCCCATGCTCCCCCCTTTTGCCGTTCAGGCAAATTCATTCGCGTACCGTCCAGGAATTATTGTAACCTTCTCGCAACACCGGGCGTCTATATCAGTGGGTATTGCACGGTTCCTTGACGGAGGTCGATCTCGAAACGAACCCTATCGTGTGAACTTCAGATTATTCAATCGACTCCGGACACCGGAAAGGCGTGGGGAGCGATGAAGCGGCACGGTTCCAGGGGATTATCGAATAGCGCCCTCTTTGCCAGGCGCGAGACGCTCGGTCTGAACCCGATCTTGGTCGGCATCGTGCTCGCCTGGATGGCTCCGCCCGCATGAAGCGCCGGGGCGGCGGATGCGACTGCGATCCGCTCACTCGCCGAGGTCGTCGCCGGATTGCCCCGCTATGACGTCTCGGGCCGCGTGCTGGGCATGGACGGCAAGCCCTGCGCCGGGGCCGACGTCGGCCTCTATTACGCCCATTCCGAGGACGGGGTGCGCGACCGCATTGCCGGCCAAATGAAGACCAACGCCCAGGGACGGTTCCGCTTCGAAAAGGCCATCGCCTGGGAACCTGTCACCGAGGACACCTCGAACCGCAGTTTCACGCCATACTACTCGGTCGTCATCGGCCACCCCGGCCAGGGAATTTACTTCATGAACATCTGGGGCTTGTTAACGCTATATGTGGTTCAAAAACCGATATCACATCGCAGCCGTCCCTTGCGGGACTCGGTTTTCGCCGTTTTCTCGGATCCCGCCATTATCATGGCGGGATGAAGGCATCCATCCCTGGCGGGACTCAGCCTTCGATTAATTGTAGGTCGCTGTAAAGCAGGTTATATAGTGTTAACACGCCCTAGGATGTCGATATGACGCAGCAACCGGCCTTTCCTGCGCCGGGGAGGTTTTGTGCGGGCAGGGGTGGGGGGCACGCGAGTGCTCGATCAGGGCGCCCCGGCCGCCATGCTGGAGCCGGCGCCGCCAGACGCGCACCGTGTTGCGGACGCAGCCGAATTGGCGAGCGACGGCCTCGATGCCGCGCGTGGCGGCGTGCCTGGCCAGACGCAGGCGTAAATCAAATCGGTGGTCTTTGGATCGGATCATGTCGCAATAAATCGTCGAGGCCACGGCCATCATTCCCTCGGCTTGAATGCGGTTTGGCGACCACTCTTCAAACACGGGAGCGTGCCGTGGCCTCATTGTTTTTCGGACCTCGCCACCCGCCGGCGTCGGTCGGCGGCCAAGTCCCGGCGCAATTGCGCCGCGCCGCGCCACGCCGGCCCATGGCGCGCAGCGCCACCCCACGCCCGCCCCAGGGGGTCAGTACCTGCCCGCTCCTGCCCTGCCGCATAATGATTGACGCATTTCGCCGCGGATTGGCATAATGCTGAGTGAACGTGTGCGCGTCGGTCGCGAGGGGGATGCGCGCCCGCCGGTTGCCTCTGTTCCTATCGCCTGTTCCCCCGTTGCGCCGCGCAGGCGCGAGGCCGACCAGCACTCATCGAGGATTGGAAGACGACAAGCCAAGCATGATTGACCAACTGATCAAGATTTTTTTCGGTGATACCCGCAAGCGCAATTTTAAACGCGTCAAGCCGCTGATCGATAAAATCAACGAATTCGACCGCCAGTGGATGGACCTGACCGACGAGCAACTCCGAGAGAAAACCACGGAGTTCCGCGAGCGTCTGAAGGGCGGCGAGACCGTCGACGACCTGCTGCCCGAGGCCTTCGCCGCCGTCAAGCAGGCCTGCCGGCGCTTGTGCGGCAAGGAGTGGGAAGCCGGCGGCATCATGCAGAAATGGGAAATGATTCCCTTCGACGTCCAACTGTGCGGCGGCGTCTACCTGCATCGCGGCTTCGTCGTCGAAATGGCCACCGGCGAAGGCAAAACTCTCGTCGCCACCTTGCCCCTTTACCTCAACGCCCTGGCGGGCAAGGGCGCCCACCTGGTCACCGTCAACGACTACCTGGCCAAGCGCGACAGCGAGTGGGTGGGGCCGATCTACCAGATGCTGGGCATGACCGTCGGATGCATCCTCATCCCCATGACGCCGCCCGAGCGCCGCGAAGCTTACAGTTGCGACATCACATACGGCACCAACAACGAATTCGGATTCGACTACCTGCGCGACAACATGGCCGTCCACAAGGACCACCTGGTCCAGCGCGGCTTCCATTACGCCATCGTCGACGAGGTGGACCTGGTGCTGATCGACGAGGCGCGCACGCCGCTCATCATCTCGGGTCCCGTGGACCGCTCGACGCACCGCTTCGACCAGATGAAGCCGATGGTCTACACCCTCGTGCAGAAGCAGAACACGCTGGTCAACAACATCGTCGCCGAGAGCGAGCGCCTGCTCGCGGAATGCGAGGCCGAGAAAAACGAGGAAAAACGCTACCAGGCCGGCATCCGGCTGTTGCAGGCCCGGATGGGATCGCCCAAGCACAAGCGATTGCTCAAGGTTTCGGGCGAAGCGCCCATCCAGCGCCTGATCGAACGCGTCGAAGCCGACTACATGCGCGACAAGCGGATGCCCGAACTCGAAGAGGCGCTTTACTTCGTCGTCGACGAAAAAAGCCACACGATCGACCTGACCGAGAACGGCCGCCAGACTATTTCGCCCGACAATCCCGACCTTTTCCTCCTGCGTGACATCGTCGAGGAATTCTCGGCCATCGAGGGGCGTGACGACATCGACCCCGAAACCAAGGAAAAACTCAAGGAAGAAGCGATGACGCGCCACGAGGTGCGCAGCCAGGAACTGCACGACATCTCGCAACTGCTGCGCGCCTATGTCCTGTTCGAAAAGGACGTCGATTACGTCATCCAGGACAACAAGGTCATCATCGTCGACGAATTCACCGGCCGACTGATGCACGGCCGCCAGTGGAGTGACGGCCTGCACCAGGCCGTCGAGGCCAAGGAAGGGGTCGAAATCAAGGCCGAAACCCAAACCCTGGCCACCGTGACGCTGCAAAACTTCTTCCGCATGTATGGAAAACTGGCGGGCATGACGGGCACCGCCGAAACCGAGGCCACCGAGTTCAGTCACACCTATAACATGAACGTGGCCGTCATCCCGACCAACAAGCCGGTGCGGCGCGTCGACAACAACGACCTGATCTACAAGACCCGGCGCGAAAAATACAACGCCATCATCCAGGAAGTCATCCGCCTGCATAACTACGGCCTGCCGGTGCTGGTGGGCACCACGTCCGTCGAAGTCAGCGAAACGCTCTCGCGCCTGCTGCGCGGCGCTCGCATCTCGCACAACGTCCTCAACGCCAAACACATCGAGCGCGAGGCGCAGATCGTCTCGCAGGCCGGCCAGCGCGGCTCGGTGACCATCGCCACCAACATGGCGGGCCGCGGCACCGACATCAAGCTGGGCCCCGGCGTGCTGCAGTGCGAAGGCGACGGCTCCTACTGCCGGGGCTGCGCCCACAAGGCTCCCCCGGGGGCGAAAATCGACCCCGACAAGCCCGTCTGCGGCCTCCAGATCGTCGGCTCGGAACGCCACGAGGCCCGCCGCATCGACCGCCAGTTGCGTGGGCGCTCCGGGCGTCAGGGCGATCCCGGCTCCTCGTTGTTTTTCGTCTCCCTCGAAGACGACCTCATGCGCCTGTTCGCCTCGGAGCGCATTGCCGGCCTGATGGCCCGCGGCTTCGAGGAAGGCCAGGCCATGAGCCACGGCATCGCCACCCGGGCCATCGCCTCGGCCCAAAAGAAAATCGAGGGCATCAACTTCGAGCAACGCAAGCGCACCCTCGATTACGACAACGTCATGAACAAGCAGCGCGAGGCGATCTACGGCTTCCGGCGCCGGGCGCTGATGGGCGAGGGCGACAACGCCGACGCCGTCATCGACATCACCGCCGAGGCGCTGGCCACTGAATGGGGCGTCTTCTGCGCCCAGACCGACGAGACGCGGTGGAATGTCCGGGGATTCCTCGACTGGGTCCGGCGCGCCGTGCCCTTCGTCGACCTCGCCAACCTGCCCGAAGTTCACGCGACCAACATCGAGGAATTCCTCGACACCATCCTGGAGCGATGCGCGGCCGCTTACGCCCGCAAAACCGAAGTGATGGGTGAGGAACTGATGGGCGCGCTGGCCCGCTTCGTCCTGCTACAAATCGTCGATTCCCACTGGCGCGACCACCTGCTGGCCATCGACGAATTGCACCAGGGCATCGGCCTGCGCGGCTACGGCCAACTCGATCCCCTGACCGAGTATCAGCGCGAGGCGACCGGCCTGTTCGAAGACATGATGAACGACATCCAGAAGGAGATTTTCGAGAAGATCTACCGGGCGACGATCGTTCAGGAGCAGGTCGGCGGCCCCTCGCGCCTGACTTTCGTCAAGGAAGAAGGGCGCCAGAGCGTCGCCGAGGCCGTCCGGTCGGCTCACACGGCCAAGGCCGAGGGCGATGGGCGCGCCGAAGCCCCCCCGGAACCTCACCGGGGCGTGACGGTCCGCCGGGCGCAACCCAAAATCGGTCCCAACGAGCCATGCCCGTGCGGCAGCGGCAAAAAGTATAAGAAATGCTGCGGTTCGCCCGCCGCGCGCACCAGGGTCACCATTCCCGACGCCGGGGGAGAGGGATAACTTGGCTCCGGACTCTCCCGCCCCGCCACCCGACGCCGCCCTCGCGGAAGCCTCCGCCCAAGCGAAGGCCGCTGCCAAGGCGGAGGTTGTGCCCGCCGCCCGCCAGGCGGGCGCCTCGGCCGACGGCGGACTGACCCTCGTTCATTTCGGCGACCTGCACGTCTGGCGGTGGGGATGGGACGGAGATTTCTACATCAAGCGCGCCTTCGGCCTGGCCAACCTGGTCCTGCGCCGCGCCCGCGCCTTTCCGCCCGGCGTGGCGGGGGCGGTGGCCGCGCGCCTCGTCACCGAGCAGGCCGATTACGCGGTTTTTTCGGGAGATTTATCCACCACTTCGCTGCGTCGCGAATTCGAAGCGGGGCGAGAACTCCTCGAACCGCTCCTGGATCGCTGGCGCGAGCGATTCATCGCCATCCCAGGCAATCACGATCGTTACACGCCACGCGCTGCCGAAGGCCGCCTGTTCGAGCGACTCGGCCTGCCCGCCGCCGGCGAAAATCCCTTTGTGACTGACCTGGATGGCGGCTGGACACTCGTCGGCATCGACCTGTCGACGCCGCGGCCCTTTTCGGCGCGGGGACGGTTCGGGCCGGACCTTCTGGCGCGCGTCGGCGACTTGTTATCGGCCCAACGCGCCCGCGGACGGCGCCTGGCCGTCATGGGCCATTATCCGCTCGTTTATCCCGCATGCGTTCCGACCGCGTGGAGCCACGGGCTGGCGGGGCGCGCAGAGCTGCGCCAGGCGCTCGAAAGGACGGGGGTCGCCGTTTATCTTCACGGCCACAAACATTATCGCTGGCGGGTGGACCGCGGCGGGGTGGTCTATCTGAATTGCGGTTCGGCGGGGATGGCAGGCCATGATCGCGCGCGCCGGCCCGGCTACGTCAAGCTTCGGCTGGGACCGGACGGCCTCGTCGCGGCGACGGCCTACTGGCTGACCGAGGCATGGCAGCCGGGCGAGCCGCCCGATTGGCGCTCGGCGGAACTGGCGCCCCAAGGTTGCGCATAAGCCACGCCCAGCCGCTTGATGCGAATTTCAAATCCATATTCCACGCGCAGTCGAAACGATCCGGTTACGTTACCGGGCGCCAATTGATCTGCCTATTGTCACGGACACAAGATAAGGAGGGACACGGAAACCGCAGTCGCCCTCGGCTGGCTTGTGACTAATCGGCGCCGCTCCCCGGCGTGGGATGACTGGTGAATACTCGCGTGGTTTCACAAGGCCGGCCGCCGGGCTCGGCGGCACGCACCTTCACGCGGTGCACCCCCGAGGCCAGGGCGGGCAGCGGCGCGGTCCAGATGTGCGATGAAATGCCGGCCTCCTTTTTATCCCATCCCGGCGCGGCGCGATTGGATTCGTAAAGCCGGACCATGTATGGATCGGGGATGAACTCCCGCCGCATCGGCTGCCAGGATCCACCGTCGACCGCGCATTCGACCCGCGTCCGGGGGCTGGCGTCGAAGACGTTGACCACGACGCGCGTCGAAGGCGCATCATCGTGGAACGCCATCGCCGGGGCGCTGATCCGCATCCGAAAGGCCGGATCAAAACCGGCGGCCTTGTAGCGCGTCGTATACGAGTTGCCCTCGAAGCGCACAACCAGGTAGCCGTTGGGCGAGCCGTCGTCCATGGTGGCGATGGGAATGCCGCGCGCGTCGAGGGGGCCTTCCCACCAGCAGCCGCAGGTGGCGCCGCAGACAAGCTGGCGGAATGACCCGGCGCCGAGCCAACCGGTTTCCGCGCCCCCGTAATACTGCTCAAAGCTATGGTAATGCCCGGCCAGCGCGAGCACCCGCGGCCGGTCGCGCAGCAACGCAAACGCCGCTTCGCGCTCGGCGATGACCGATCCGGGACCATGGGCATAGGGATTCATGAACGGAATGTGGCTGGCCAGCACGATCAGGCGGTCGGGGGGCGCCAGGGCCAGATCGTTCTTCATCCAGGCGAGTTGCCGCTCGCCCAGCTTGCCGATGTAGCCGCCCTCCTCCCCTTTGGGTTTCGACCACCAGACGCTGTCGAAGACCATGAAATGAACCTTGCCGCAGTCGAACGAATAATAAGGCGGCCCGAATCGCGCCTTGTAAGTCTCCAGGGCGTGGGTGTCATCGGCGAAATCGTAGTTTTCGTCATGGTTGCCGGAACAATTGTAGACCGGCTTGCCGGCCTGGGCCAGGACGGCCTCGTAGGCGGGGTAAATTGACAGATCGTTGTTGGCGAGATCGCCCAGCGTAAGCACGAATCCCGTCGGACTGCCCGCCAGTTCGCTGACGATGTCCTCGGCGAAATAGCCCGCCTCTTTCGGGTTCGATAGTTGCGGATCGCCCAGGACGGCGGCCTCGAAGACGTCGGGCTCCGCCACGGGCACGAGCGGGAAATCGACCGATGGCGGCAGCGGGCCGGTCGGGGCGACGCCGGCGTATTTCATCCCCGCGGGGGAACCGGCCGGTTGATGAATATAATAAAAGCGCGGCAGATGGTTCGCGTCGAGCGGCGCGGCGTAGCCGGCCGGCTTGGTGACGAAAAGTACCGTCTCCTCGCCGACGGACAGACGGTAGCGGCCGTCGGCGCCGGTGCGGACGACCTCTTGCTGGTTCGAGACGGCGATCCCCGCCAGGCCGCGCTCGTCCGGATCGCGCCGCCCGTTGCGGTTTGCGTCGGCGAAGACGATGCCGGTCGCCTCGCCGGCGGCCGCCGCACCCTGGGGATGAGATTCATCGAACAGGCCTAAAACAATAAGCAACAAAATGAAAGACATCCGATAGCGCGTCATGATTTGCCCGCTTCCGGGGTTCAATATGCCACGCCTGCCGACTCCATGTCGGGACTCAGGCGTCCGTCTCCGAATCGCCGCCGCCCGCCGACGCCTGGGCGTCATCCAGGTATTTCTGGAATTCCGACACCTTGTATGAGAGGAAGCAGAAGGCGTGATGGAGCGCCAGGTATTCGTCACTTTCGGGCTCGTCGGCGTAATCCTTGCGTAGTTCATACAGTTTAGCCAGTATCGGTTCGGCTTTCATCGTGCGTCCCTCTGAGTCGGCGTAATCGGAACCAGCGGTGCCAGACAATAACCTATCTTCGGGCGGGTGGTCTCACAATACCTTTTACGCTTCTGTGACCGTGATCTTTCATGATTTGGACCTTAGCGCGGCGGGGCCGCAACCAAAATGCCAAAAAATCCGTTTGGAGTTCAAGCTTCAGCTTGATGCCCATTAAAACTGCGCTACACAAAGAACCATGAAGGATACGCCAAGAGTCACGTAGAAGATAACGGAGGGATAACGGAAGATCGCGACGGCGCCGTGATTCCAATGAACGAACATGAGATGAACCCCCGCCGGCTGGCATGGAAAAACTTGAGAATCGGGGGGCAAGCGCTTACAGTGGTGCATTTAGCGTGGCCCCCGCCCCGACTGAAGGGCGGAATCGGGAACCGCGATACCCTCAGCCGAGGGCGGCACGCCACGCATCCAGGCGACGGCGGTCATCCCCCAGGCCGATCCAAAACGCTCCAAAGACAAGGGTTACAGACTATGGCGAAGACGTATCAAATCGCGGTCATGCCGGGCGACGGCACCGGTCCGGAAGTCATCGACGAAGGACTCAAGGTACTTCAGGCGGCTCAGGCCAAGTTCGGCTTTAAACTCGAAACGACTCACTTCGATTTCGGCGGCGAGCGTTACATGCGCACCGGTGAGACGCTGCCCGACTCGGCCGTCGAGGAGTTGCGCCGGTTCGACGCGATCTACCTGGGCGCCATCGGCCACCCCGACGTCAAGCCCGGCATCCTGGAGAAGGGCATCTTGCTCAAGGCCCGCTTCGCCCTTGACCAGTATATCAACCTGCGCCCCGTGAAGCTCTACCCCGGCGTCGAGACGCCGCTCAAGGGCAAGGGGCCCGAGGACATCGATTTCGTCGTCGTGCGCGAGAACAGCCAGGACATTTACACCGGCATGGGCGGCCTGATGCACGAGGGGACGCCCCAGGAAGTGGCGACTCAGACTTCGGTTTATACCCGCTTCGGCGTCGACCGCGCCCTGAAGTATGCCTTCGAGCTGACCCGCAAGCGCCACGCCGCCGTCCCCTGGCGCGGCCTTTCAGACAAGGACAAGTCCGAGGGTAAGATCGGCCAGCTCACCCTGTGCGGCAAGACGAACGTGTTGACTTTTATCTACGGTCTCTGGGAGCGCGCCTTCCACGCCATGGGCCCGCAATATCCCGACGTGAAGCGCGATTACACACACGTCGACGCCACGACGATGTGGTTCGTCAAGAATCCCGAGTGGTTCGACGTGATCGTCACCGGCAACCTGTTTGGCGACATTATCACCGACCTGGGGGCGATGATCCAGGGCGGCATGGGCGTGGCGGCCGGCGGCAACATCAATCCCGATCCGGGCGGTGTCTCGATGTTCGAGCCCATCGGCGGTTCGGCCCCGAAATACACCGGCCTGGGCGTCATCAACCCGATCGCGGCGATCTGCGCCGGCGGACTGATGCTCGGGACCCTGGGCGAGACGGCGGCGGCCACGGCGGTCGAAGAGGCCGTCAAATACGTCATCGTCAACAAGCTCAAAAGTCTGGCGGCCGGCAAGATGGGCTATTCGACCAGCCAGGTCGGAAACCTGATCGCGGAGCGGTTATGAGTCCTTTCAGTAGAAAGTGTCTTGCGAGCCGACGCCCGCATACCGGGGGCCGCGGCCACCGGCCGGACTCCCGGCCTCGTTAATATTGATTCAACAGGAATGAAAGCGATTCAATGACCCAAGCGATGATTCATCCCACCGCCATCGTCGATCCCAAGGCTGAACTGGGCGAAGGGGTCGAGGTCGGTCCCAACGCCATCATCGAGGCGGGCGTTACCGTCGGCGCGCGCACGAAGATCGGTCCCATGGTCCACATCCAGGGAACGACCATCCTCGGCGAGGACAACGTCGTCATGACCGGCGCCACGCTGGGCTTCCCCCCCCAGTTTCTGGGTTTCAGCGGCGCCCCCACGCGGTGCATCATCGGCGGCCGCAACGTAATCCGCGAATACGCCAGCATCCATCGCGGCCTCACCGACGAAAGCGCGACGACGATCGGCGACGAGAATTTTATCATGGGCTTCAGCCACGTCGCCCACGACTGCCGCCTGGGCAGCCGGATCGTGCTGGCCAACGGCGCCCTGCTGGCCGGACACGTGACCGTCGGCGACCGGGTCTTCATCTCGGGCAACGTGTGCGTTCACCAGTTCTGCCGCATCGGACGGCTGGCGATGCTGGCCGGGCTGGCGCGCGTCACCCGCGACGTGCCCCCGTTCATGATGGCCGAAGGCCACCCGGCCAAGTTGCGCGGCCTCAACACGGTCGGCCTGCGCCGGGCCGAGATCGCCAGCCAGGTGCGCTCGGAACTGCGCCGCCTGCTGCGCGAGATTTACCAGTCGAGCGAGAATATCACCCAGATGCTGCGCACGATCAAGCCGACCGACTACAGCGACGAGGGCAAGGAACTGCTCGAGTTCTTCCAATCGAGCAAACGCGGGGTGACGCCTTTTTCGCTCAGCGGCGTAAAATCGACGACGGGCGATTCCGAGGTTGATTAATCGGCGCCATTGAGGAGAATAAAGTGATGAAACTGCAAAAGGTTGCCTGCCCAATTATTTTACTGCTGATGGTGAGCGCCATGAATGCCGCCCCCGCCGATCAGAATCCCATGAGCGTCGAACTCGAGGGAGTCGAACCGCCGCCGCCCGGCCAGTTTGGCCACCTTTCCTTCCGCATCATGGCGCGCGGCATGCAGGGCTACCTGGAACTGCGCTGCCCCGAGACGCTGCGCAGTTCGCTGGGCTTGCATTTCATCGACCACCACCGCGCCGACATGCCCGTCCTTTCCCCGATCGACTTCCCCACGTGGCGCAAAAATGGCGCGACCGGGGCCGTTTCATACACCGCCCGGACGCGCGAAGGCGTCGTTTCCGCCGCGAGGGCCATTCCGGCCGCGGATGGGGTGGCGGTTGAGTATCGCGTCCGCAACGAAACGGGTAAGGCCATCAACAACGTCGCGCACCAGATGTGTTTTGTTTTGACCAAGGCTCCCCAATACGGCAAGAAAAATGATCTGACCAACATTTATACCTGGATTGGCGGGGCTTTTACGAGCCTGAGCCGGACGACTCCCACCCCGGCGCAAAAGGGCCGCCATCCCTGGGTCATGGTGCCCACGGCGCGCAACGCCGCAAAGATCACCGGACCCCGCGAGAATCCCGACGGCTGGTGGATGGTCGATCAGATGGCCGATGAGGGCATCATCGCCCGCGTCAGCGAAGACGGACGCAACCTTGTGGCCATCGCCTGGGATGACGATCCCTGGCAAGTCATGTCCAACACCGCCATCCCCTGCTTGCACGCCGGGCCGACCGTCGGGGTGACCGTCAACCTTGCTCCGGGCGCCGAGCACACCTGGCGCGGCAAAATCTACCTTCTGCCCAACGATCCCGCGGCGCTGCGCGAGCATTACCGGCGCGATTTCGTCGGCAAGGCTTCCACTATTCACCCCCCAAGCGGACGGTGACGGCCGCCGGGCGGCGTCGGGCAACCGGCGCGTCGCAACCGCAATCCCGGGACATGGGCCAACGATATCGCGCAGGGAGTCGCCATGCCACGCCAACTCCTCGTGCACGGATATGGACGGCGCCTGATGGTGGTGGCCGTCCTGTTTGCCTTCCTGACTCGGACCCATCCGCTCGCGGCCGGACCGGACGACCAGCCCGCCGCCGGATCCGACAAAACCGTCGCCCAACCGGCCGACCGGACGGCCGACGACCCGTCCGCGAAAAGCCGCAGGCCCCCCGGGGCGGCCTTCCAGCGCATGGCGGCCTGGGACCGCTGCATCGCGGCGGTTGACGAAAAAGTGCCCAACACGGCCGTCCTCACCTACGTCATGGACGTGCCGATCGAGTATCAGAAACTCTACCTGGCCGCCAAACTGGTCGCCGGCGTCGAGACATCCGGTGGAATTGCCTGGCCGTCGCAGGCCGCCGAAGCGCGCGTCGAAGACTTCGCCGGCGGGGTCCGCGCGCAGTGGCAGGCCGGCGGCGCGACCGTCCGGACGCGGGTCACCCCCCTCTTCACCCGGCGCGGGGCCGACACATGGGAAGGGGCGGCGCTCTACGAAGTTGAGCGGATCCCGGCCGGGCCGCTGGTCGTCCGTTGCGGCGGCGGCACCACTCTTTCGCTGGTTTCCGAATCGATCGGCAAACTGCGTGATGACGAGGCAGGCGGCAGCACCGGCACCGTCGAAGTGAAGGACGGGATTGCTCTGCTGCGCAACGCCGGCCGGGCCGTCGCGACCGCGGTGAAGGTCGATGCTTCGACCTGGGTGCGCGGCAACGGCACGAGCGGCCAGTATCTGGAATTCCCTCTTCCCGAGGGCAAGGGGCGTTGGGTGATCGCTTTCGCGAAAGACGTTCCGCGCGCCCGCGAACTGGCCGCGCTGGACCCCGGCGCCGCGGCGCGCGAAGTGACCGCTTATTACGACCGCCTCCTCCAGGCGCGCATCCGCACGCCCGAGCCCAAGCTGGACGAAGCCTTCCGCACGGCCATCCTGACACTCGACTACAACTGGATCGAGCCCTATGGCTGGAACGAATGCATCCATCATTGGGAAGC
>JAMCWS010000114.1 GCA_023480605.1 bacterium | reverse complement strand
CAGACGGAGGCGAACTTCTGCTGAAGTTGGAGGGAGGTTCTCATGCCCCAAAATCATATTCGTTCCCGGATTCACTTGCAACCTTTATTTATTAACGCCGCCTTAGAGGCATCGTGGCAAGCAAACGCCCTGAGTTAATGCCCTCGTTGGGCGCCCGTCTCGCGCCGGCGGCAACCGCGCCACCCACTTCATCCGGGTGGCTTTGCCGGTCAGCCAGACGTTGCGCCTTGCCGGCGGATCGGCCGCGGCCGGTTGCTCCGGATTTCCCCGCGTGAAACGAAACACCGGCGGCCCTCGGTTGCAGCATGCCGCGCACATGGCGTCGGTGCGACCGGCGGCCGGCCCCGCCGCGTTCGAAGCATCGTGCGCATGATTTCGCCGATGGGCGTTCCAGGCGACGCGCGCCTGGATAAGGCGGCATTGCTCCGGTTCATAGTAAACCAAAACGAGCGTCCAGCGAGCCGGCGATGGGTCATCGGACCTTGGCCCGCCCGAGACCGATGGACATGATTTCGCTCCAACGCCCGATCCTCCCGCTACGGGCAAATCCACCTCCTTTCAATGTTACCGGAACGTTTCCCCGAGCAAGGCCGGAATCGAGCCGATTCAAGGCGGAATGAAGGACTTCGTGAAATCGCGCAAGCCCCACGAAACCCCCGATTTTATGGGTGATTTAACGTTTTCGCATGACCTGGCACGCGGGGAAGCCCCCGATAGAGTGTCACATGTCCCCGCGTTTGGATAGTCTCCACCGTGGTTTCGCGGTCCAGCATGGGCCAGACCACCTCGCGCAGGTGGTCTTCGGTCAGCGGAAAATCGCGCGGCCGCACGACCAGCAGGTAGACCGGCCGGGCGAAGATCTCGCGCCGTTCTTCCGGTGTCAGGAGCCACTGGTCGTCCATGTCGATCAGCGCCGTCGGCCCTGTCCGCCAGGCGGCCGGCACGGGCTTCGCCCAACGGCGCGCATCGCGGCGCGGGCCGTGGGGGCGCAGGTCCAGGCTCTCGATTTGGAGCGGAAATCCGTTCTGGAACCCATCGAGCAGGTAAATGTAAAGGGCGCCGGTGGGGCCGGGCGTGGCGCGGTATTGATCGACCAGCGGCACCTCGTAATTGCCGAAAACCCACGCCCCCTCGGGCACCTTGGCAAGCAGCCTTTCGATGGTCCGCGCCGTGGGTTCGCGGTCGGACGAGGCGAGGATCGGCTCGATGCGGCGATATTCTCCGCGCACGAGGATGAAGGCGACAGCCACGCAGATCAACCGCCCCCACTGGTTCGCCTTGATCCTCCGCCGCCAGCCGCGCCGTAGCCAGACCCACGTCCAGGCCTGCGCGAGTCCCCACGCCGCCAGCATGTCGACCACCGGAATCCAAAGGAAAGGAAACCGTTCTTCCTGGTAAAAATAAAGGCCGCAAAAGGCAACGCCGACGATGCCCCAGCCGCCCATGAGCGTCACGACCGTCCCGCTCGGTCGTCCCCGTCGCCACGGCCACAGCAGGCAGGCGAGGCTGGCCCCCGCCGTCGCGGCCATGTACCCACTGTAAAAATCGTAAGTCCGCCCGAGCACCATCCGCCCATAGTGGACCAGGTTGCCCTCGGGCATGGTCTCCAGCCACGGGTTGAACAGATACTTCCAGTTGAACGTCGCCAGGACCGAATCGTAGATCCCCGGAAACCAGTATTGATAGCCATTCATGCCCCACTGGCCGAAAGCCCACCGCCGGTATAAAAGATCGCCCGCGGCGCAACCCGCCCCCACGGCCGTCAACGCCGCCAGCGCCCGGTAGCGGCGGTCGACCATCGCCTGCCCGGCGATGATGGCCGTCAAGGCCAGCGCCCACCACGCGAAAGGCGCCTTGGCCAGCGTCAGCCAGGCCAGGGCCAACCCCAGCGCGCCGCCCCTCCAGCCGCTGCGCCGCGCCGCCGTCGCCGACTCGTCCCGTCGCTCCGTCAGCCAGGGCCGGGCCAGGGCCAGCGCTCCGAATATCATCATCGTCAGCGCGGTCTCGCTCATGTTGACCGTCGCCAGCCGCACCGTTTCGGGATGCCAGGCCCAGAACATCGCGGCCAGTCCCCCCGCGGCCCGCGAGCCCAGCATCCAGGCCCCCACGCGGGCCATCAGAACGACCGCCAGCAGCCCATAGAACGACGCCGCCCAGTGGTAGCGCGTGATGTCGAAATGGCAAATCCACGCAAATGGCGTCAACAACAGAGGATAAGCGAGCGGGTAGCGCGATGGATAATCGTTCAGTCCAATGCCGATCAGCGGCGGCGCGCCGGCGGCCAGCCGGTTGGCCAGCAGGGCGTATTCCTCGGCGTCCGGGGTAGGGAAGCAGTCGATGCCCGTCGCACGCGGCGCCAGCGCCACCGCCCATGCGTAAGCCAGCGCCGGCAGAAGCCAGTAGAGTTGCCGCCAGAATGCGCGGACCCACGGCGGGCGGGTAAGGGAAGTCACGATCGGCGCCTCCGGGGGCGATCGGTCCGTGCGGAATCCTCGGTTGCGGGTCAAGGGTTCAATGGGTCATCTCGAGAACCAATTCGTCGATCTGGCTGCGCAGCACGGCCGGCGGCGTGTGCGAATCCCGCACCATGATCGCGAAGACGACGCGCCTCCCCGTGGCGCTGGTCGCCCAGCCGGCCAGGGTTTCGATCCCTTCGCCCGAACCGTTTTTCGCGCGGATGAATCGGCCCGCGTCCTCGGCGCGCTGCGCGAACCGGCCCTCAAGTGCGCCTGCGTCGCCCGGTCGCGCGAAAAGATCCTTGAAGACTTCACCCGTCGGCCGCTCGCCGGCCCGCCGCAGAAAACAGGCCACTTGCCGGGGCGTCATCCGGTTCATCGCCGAAAGACCCGAGCCATCGAGCAGGATGCTGGGGCGCCCGGGCAGGCGCAGCGATCCCAGATATTGCCCCACGGCCCGGCTCCCTCCCGCGAAGCTTCCACGGACCGGGCCGCTGCCTCCCATGCCCGCCGAGGCCGCTTCGCCGCCGCTTCGCCGCCCGAGAGCCTTGAAGGCCGTTTCGGCCGTCAACGGCAGGTCGCGGCTCATCATCTCGCGCAGCAGCGCCAGCAACGGCGGCGATTGCAACGTGTCGACCAACTCCGACTCGGCGGGATATTCGCCCGGTGATAGATCGGCGGTCGATCCCGCCCGCCCCGTGACCTTGACGCCCTTTTGAACGAGTCGCGTTCTCAAGGCCTCGGCGAAATACGTCGCCGGCTGTTTGATCGCCGCGCGGTCGTGGGCCGCTGTTTTCAGCGCCAATTCGCCTTCGGCGTTGACCAGGTTGCCGTCGTTCATGCGGCTGTAAGTGCGGTCCTGAATCGCCCGCGCGCGCAGGCGTACGTTGTTGGCGAAAAACAGGAAACCGGGCAACTCGGGAAAAAGCCGGTAGCGGGCGATCTCGCCGTCTTTTTTACCCTCCTGCCAGTAAATGTCGAAGCAGTTGCCGTTGAAATTGAGCGCCGAGACCGGCGGCACCGTCTCCTCACCGATCCGGTTCACCGGCCAACCCGGGCCATAAAGCTGATCGTCAAAGGCGCTGCCGTCGCCGACCACCGGTCCGTCGACCTCGCGGATTCCCCGTCGGCGGATCAGTTTCGCCCAGCGATCCAGCGGCTCCCAGACGTCATCTGCGTCTTTCAAAAATTGCGCCGTGATCGAAGGATCGCCGTCGCCCCGCACGACGATGGCGCCTTTAAGCCGCTTGTGATCGATGCGGCCCGCCACGCGCAATTCGGTGGTGAATCGAAAATCGGCCCCGAGCGTTTCCAGCGCCGCCGCCGCGGTGACGGCCTTCGCCACCCCGGCCGGATTGAATGGCGTGTCGGCGTTTTTCGCGCACGCCGTGATTGCGTAATCGGCGTCCTCGACCGCGATTCCGACCTGCCCGTCCCCCCAATCCATTTCGCCGATCCGGGCTTCAAGGCGGCGGCCGAGTTCATCGTAGCTGCTGGTTTTTTCCATATCGGCCAGCGTCGCGATCCTCGCCTCCTGCGCGCCCGCCGGCATCCCCGCTCCCAGGGCCGCCGCCAGGGCCAGTCCGATAAAAACGAATGTGCGCCAGGCTCCGTGCGCCCGGATTCCCCGGCGCCCGTCATGCCATCGCGTGGCGAAATCCTTGATCATGCCTTACTCCGTCGGGGCTCATTCGCATCGCCCCACGCTCATCTTTTCCACCCCGCCATAGGTTGTCAATCGCTACCCGGCCAGGACTTTCCCCAGTTTTTCCGGCGTCATGTGACCCAGCAACCGAACAGGTCGAGCATATCGGGATGGGCCTCGTCT
>JAMCWS010000400.1 GCA_023480605.1 bacterium | reverse complement strand
TCTGATCCGGCTGCGGGCGTTCGGGGTGAGCCCGGCGGGGGCGGCGGCGCTGGCCCTGGGCGAGGTGGGCGCGCTGGCGGGGGCGGCGGTGGCCGCGGCGGGCGGGACGATCTACCTGGCCGCACGCTGGGCCGCCGGCGCCGCCGCCGCATGGACGGCAAACCTTGCGTGGTTCCCCGCGGGCCTTTTCACGTGGTCGGGGGGGTGGCTGGCGGCCTTTTCGGCCGTCATTCTGCTGCTGACCCTGCTGCCCGCGTTGCCGATGCTGTGGAACGTCATACGCGCCGAACCGGCGCAATACATCCGCGACATGTAACCCCGGGCCGGCCGCCCGGGCGATCAGGTTTTCCTGAACGGCGGCTCGCCGGCGGCTTCGGCGAGGGGGCTGTGCATGCGGCGGCGCAACACGCGCGCCCGAAGGTAGTCGTAGAATCGGTTGCCCAGGGTGATTTGCACGAGACGCAGGACGGCCGCCTTGCGGGCCATCTGGTCGACGGCCCGGGCGTCGCCGGCAAGCAGGCGGGGAATAAATTCGTCGGCAAGCCGGTGGGTGAGGGGAATGCGGGGCCAGTCGAACGGATCGCCGCCGGGGCGGGCCAGCCCGATGGCCGAAGTGAAAAGGTGGCGATAGCCCGCCTCGCGCGCCAGGTGGCGGAGGCGGCGCCGGTTGCGGCCGCCGGGCAGCGACATCGCGGTGACGCCTTCGCCCAGCAGGTCTTCCAGCCGCGCCTTGGAGTCGGCCATTTCGCGCCGGACTTCCGCGAGGGGCAGGTCGGAAAAGTAGCGGTGCGAGCAGCCGTGGGCGCCGATCAGCATGCCGGCGCGGCGCAACTCGCGCAGGTCGTCGGCCGTCATGAAGCCCTCCCGGCCGATCCAGTCGGTGGTGATGAAAAAAATAGCCCCCAGCCCCAGCCGGAGGAGCGTGGGGCAAGCCAGCGCGAGGTTGGAGCGATGGCCGTCGTCGAATGTGATCCAGACCGGCGCCCGGGTGGCGGAGGCGGGAGACGCGTCGAGGTCGGCCCAACGGCGCAGCGTGGGCCTGCCCGAAGCGGCGATATGCTGCATATGCCGCTCGAAGACGCGATGATCGAGGGCGTAGAGCCGGGCGCCGGGATCGCGCATTTGCGGGTCGGCGGCCCAGTGACGGGTCAACTCGGCGGGCGAATCGATAGCCGGCCACAGCCCGTGGTACATGAGTATCGGGAATGCGCTCACATTGCATCCATCGTCGACGAAAATGATGCCGACATCCCCATGAGCCAACGATAGCATCCCGCGGCCGGGCGGTAAACGGCGATGTGCGGCCCGGCGCGCCGGGGAAACCGGGGAAATCGGCCGGGAACCAAAGAAAAAGACCCTGTCCCGACAGGGTCTTTTGAAGCATACAGTCAGACCTTACCCGGTCGCGCCGTCATGCTGGGTGCCGGACTTCCCGCCGGGACGAAAACGTCTCCCTACCCGGATTGCGTCCGATCAGAAGGAATGGGCGAATTCACGGGTCAGGCGCAGAGCCTCGCGATAGGCGTTGCTGGAGCCGCGGCCCAGCGGTCCGAACATATCGCGCAGGAGATTGATTTCGTGGCCTGTCGGCTTGTAGAGCGCCCAGAGTTCGTCATCCTCGAGCAATTCCTTGAGGCCCTTGGGCAGGGTCTTGTCCTTGTCGATCACCTCGCGCATCTGCTCGCGGGTCTCAAACTTCGAGTAATCAGGCTTTTTGCCCTTCTTCTTGGCGTATTCGGCTTCGCTTTCAGCGATGGCCGCGCTCTGAAGCTCGATGTAATCCTGAAATTCGTCGGGAAGCTTGCTCTTGACCCACAACAGAACGGCCCGTCGCTGGGAGATCCCGGCGTCGGCGGCCATTTTGAGCCATAATTCGAGCGAGGGTTTGACGTAGCCCTTTTCGAATTTGAAGATGGCCGGACCCGACACGTTGTACCGGGAACCGTACTGATCCTGCGTCAGATTCTCCTTTTGGCGACTGCTGTAAATAATGTCACCGAGGTAGTTTTTCATGTTCATTTCGCTCCTGGTTTGATTCTACACCTCCGAAGGAGGGTGGAAACCACTCTTCTCACACCGGATACTACCAAAATTATAAATCAATTACAACTCAAAGAGAACTAATTTTTTTCAATTTTCCATGAATTACTTTAATTAACTCATTACCGATAAGCATATTACCATGCAGGTTATTTGTCAACATAATTATTTGTGATCGCGGCAGGATGGTTCGAGCCGCCGGCGGCCGATGGCGCGAAGAGATGCAAAATGTTGATTTATATGGATATGCGATATTGGAGATGCCCCGTTTCGCGGCGGAGCGAAAGCGCCTTCCGGCCCCTTCCCGGAGCAATCAGTAGACGGCTATACTCAACGATTAACACGATTACTTCCAATGGATTAGGATTAACATGGCCGGCGCGGGCACAAACGTCCCTACTCCCTATTTTCCAGAATCGCCCCATTCGCGGCGATTCCAGCGCCGCTGGAACCAAACCCCCAAACCCCGCGCCAACCCGTCCGATCTCTTACCTTCTCCCCCCTCGCGCCGCGTTCCCGGGCGCAACTCGCAACCTCCGTTTTACCATCATCCTGTCATCATATTATCATGAGACTGACACATTTGGGAGCGAAACCGACATGGGCCGGCGGATCCTTCGGAGTCGGCGGCCGAAGGCAGCGCCCGGCGCCGTTGCAATCGCCCGGGAAATCCGGCATGCTGAAAGACGCCCGCGCCGGCGGCAGAACGCGCGTCCGCCAAGGAGTTACGATCCGCCGTGAACAAGCCATCCGCTCGCGCCATCATCATGACCGTCGGCCTGCCCGGCGACCAGGGGGGCAACGTGCTCGACGCCCTGCAACTGGACCTGGACACCCTGAAGCCGGACCGGCTGATCCTCATCGCCTCCGCCCAGAGTCAGGCCAACGCGCAACGCCTGGCCGAGCGCTCGGGTCTGGAGTCCGGGCAGTGTGAAATCGTCCTGCTCGACAGCGCCCACGACATGGACGAAGTTTTCCGCCGCACCAACGCCGTCATCGAACAACTGGTCGCGCGCGGCTACACCCCCGAGCAGATTGCCATCGATTACACATCGGGCACCAAGGTCATGGGCTCGGGCGCGGTCTTGTCGGCCGTCTACAACAGAATCATGGAACTGCGCTACGTGACGGGCCTGGCCTCGGCGCACCTGGGACCGGAACGGGCGCGCCACCGAATCCTGACCACCAAACCCGGGGCGGTCTTCGCCTACCAGGAGCTGATCAACGGACGCGCGATGATGCTGGACCTGCGTTTCCGGTCGGCGTGCGCGGCGCTGGAGACGGTCCAGGAGGACTTGTTGACGCCGCGCGACCGCCGTCTGCGGCTCAGTCTGCTGCGCCTGGCTCGGGCCTACGACGAATGGGAAAATTTCTACCCCGACCGGTTCCTGGAGTTATATACGGGTGTCGCGTTCGAGGGCGAAGGGCTGGAAGTCTTCCGGATGAGCGAGGAGCAACTGGCGGGGGTGCGCGGGGTGGCCGGCGAGCGCGCCGCGGGGACGCTGGGGCCCCATATCATCACCGACCTTTACAACAACGCGGTGCGGCGCCTGGCGGCCGGCCGGACCGACGACGCGATGGCGCGCGTCTACCGGGCGCTCGAGATGCTGGGCCAGTGGGTTCTGGCGCGCGACTTCGGCCTTGACATCAATGACGTCGACTCGCGGCGCATCCCGCCGCGCGACCGGATCGGTTTCGAGGCGCTGCGCTCGCTCGACGACGGCATGATCCGGATCGGCATGCGTAAGGCCTACGATCTGCTGATCATTCTGGACGCGCCCGTGGGGCGCAAGCTTCTGACCGAGCCGGTCATCCGAGAGTTTCTCGACAGGCGCACCGGCTCGATCCTGGCGCACGGGCTGCTGCCGGTCGAACCCGATGACGGGCGGCGCTACATGGGACACGCCTATGAATTGCTGAAGGTTGAAATACCGACGCTCGATCAACTCGCCCGGCGTATCCAGTTCCCTTGGCTGATTCGTCCCGGCGGAGCGGCAGGCGGCCCGAGCGGAGAGTAGGCCTGGCCGCCGGATGGCGCGATCCGCCGCCGCCTCATCCGCGATCGGCCCGGCCGGCCTCAGGCGCCGGTGACGACGTGGATGGTCGGCAGGCTCTCAGGCAGGGCGATCCGGTTCTGGGCCAGGGCGTCGATCATGCCCTCGACGATGTCGGGGTCGAACTGGGTGCCCGCGTAAAGGCGCATTTCGTGGAGGGCCACCTCGACCGAGAGGGCGTGGCGGTAGGAGCGGGTGGTC
>JAMCWS010000100.1 GCA_023480605.1 bacterium | reverse complement strand
GTTGACTTTCTGATTAAGCACCTTGGCATAGGCTGTGCGGGCCTGTTTCTCGGGCGTGGTTTCGTGGATGCGGTCATACTTTTCGATCGCCCGGATCATCGTCGCCTTGATCGATTCGACCTCCTCGGGCGCCAAGAAGTTTCGTAATTGCAAGTAACCGTTTTGCTGGTAGAACCGGACCTGTTCGGGCGTGACCAATTCCGTTTTGACGCTCATGTCATCGATTCCCTTCCCCCTCGGGCAATACCATTCGATATGAAATATCCCACCCTATCTCCGTCCGTCATGCTCATTTTAAAAAAACCGGAGAAAAATGTCAAGATAGGCGCGATACAAACATCAAATACAGGTGTAATCCGCGAAATCGTGGGATGACATCGGGGCAATGCGATATAAGCGCGGGACATTCATGTTCGTGATCGTGATCGATAAAAATCCGCGGTTGCGATCGCGATTTCGATCACGAACACGAGCAAAACTTCAGAATTTGTTGAAACTGAACACCTCGCCGCGCGATTTACGCCGTTCGGCCTCGACGGGGCGCAGCAGACCGGCCTCGCGCGGGTAGCCCAGCGGCGTCATCGCCGTGATCTTCACCCCCGCCGGGACACCCAGCATTTTCTTGACGGCCCCTTCATCAAACGCGCCAATCCAGCAGGTGCCCAGGCCGACGGCGGCGGCGGCCAGTGTCAGGTGGTCGATGGCGATCGCCAGGTCGACGTCGGCGCTGTTCCAATAACCGCCCATGCGCGGGTAGGCGCGGTCGGGAAAGGCGCAACCGACCACGACGACGGGCGCCTCGGCCAGATAAGCCTGGCCGTGGGCCGCTTCGGCCAGACGGGCGCGCAGCGCCGGATCGGTCACCAGAACGAAGCGCCAGGGCTGATTGTTGCAAGCCGAGGGCGCAAGGCGCAGCGCCTCGGTCACGGCCTCCAGCGTCGCTTCCTCGATCGGATCGGGCCGGTAGGCGCGCACGCTGCGGCGGATCCGGATGGCTTCCATCACGTCCATGGTCAGTCTCCTTCCAGGCGGGCGATTCGCTTCAGGGGCCAATCGATCAACCTAAAAAAGTAATTTAGCCACGAAATCACAAGAAAGGACACGAAAAACAGTCATATGCAATCGATGATGATTTCAGGTGTCGCGTGAGCAGGTCTGCGTTGGGCGCATCTTGAATTTATTGAAGAAGATGGAACGATGATCTCCGGAGACGGGCGCACCCAATACACCAATAAAATCAAGATGCTCCGGCAACGACCGAGCGAATGATTGCCTTTTTAACATATTATGCTTATTCTTAATGAAGGGGTTCCGCCGGAACTCTCGGCTGGCCGTGCCCGCGTTTCGACCGGCCTTTTCGCCCAGGGGATTCCAGCAGGGCCTACGCCCAAAAAACCGCTCTGGCCCGGCCCGCGCGACATGAAGCGATTCAACAAGCAAATCCGACTGATGACCTACAACATCCATTCGGGCATCGGCCGCGACCGCCGTTACAATCTTCGCCGGATCATCGAAATCATCCGTTCTGAAAACCCCGACATCATCACGCTCCAAGAGGTCGACCGCGGACTTTCACGCAGCAACTACGACGACCAGACGCGCCTGCTCGGGGAGTTTCTGGAGATGGAGGCGATTCATTGCGGCACGCGCCTCCTCAACGGCGGCGATTACGGCATCACGGTCCTCTCGCGTTTTCCCTTCATCCGTAATCACCGTTACGACATCAGCGATTATCGCACCCGCAGCGAGCCGCGTTATTGTCTGCGCGTCGACGTGGCCGTGCGCAGCGACGCCCCGCTTCACATCTTCAATTGTCACCTGGGCCTGGCCACCAGCGAGCGCCACTACCAGCGCAAACGGATGCTGAGCGAGGCCATCCTGCTCAACGAGGACCTGCACCATCCCGTCGTCCTCATGGGCGACTTCAACGACCGGCCCGTGCCCGTCGTCCATCGCATTTTGCGCCATCACTTCAACGACGTCTTCAAACTGGCCGGCAAGCGTTGCGGTCCGACCTTCAAGTGGGGGCCCCTACGCTGGCGACTCGATCACATCTATGCCAGCGGCGACGTGCACGTCGTCGACGCCTGGGTGCTCAACGACCGCCTGACGCGCGTGGCCTCGGATCACCGTCCGATCCTGGCCGAGGTGGAGGTCGGTTGGCACCCCGAACGCCCCCGCCCGGCCCGCCTGGCTGAACGCGAAAGGCTGCTGGCCGAAAGATGAGCCCCATGGTTCCGTTTTTTTTTCGATCCAGGATCGCAGCTTTTTCGTCTTTACGGCGCTTTCCGTCTCATCAGTCAATCCGCGCCGGTTCCCCGCCGCTCGGAGTTGCGGCGAAGGCGCGACTGCCCGTAAAATCAAGTAACGGGTTGGTTGGACTCCGGAAAGGAGGATGCAACAATGTCTTTGACCTATTCGACCATGTCTCGCCTGGGCATGAAGGCGCCGGATTTTCAGCTTATGGCCACGGACGGCAAAACATGGTCGCTGGCGGATTTCGCCGGCCACCCCACCCTGCTGGTCGTCTTTACTTGCAACCACTGCCCTTATGCCCGGGCCGTGGAGGAGCGGCTGATCCGGATCGGCCGCGACTACATCCCCAAGGGATTGGCCATGGCGGCCATCAACAGCAACGACGCGGCCGTCGTGCCCGAAGACTCCTTCGATAACATGCGGTTGCGCGCGCGGGAGAAGGGATTCCCCTATCCTTATTGCCGCGATGAAACCCAGCAGACGGCCCACGCTTACGGAGCGGCCTGCACCCCCGATCCTTTCCTGTTTGACGCCGGGCGGAAACTCGTCTACCGCGGGCGCGTCGACGACAACTGGCAGCATCCGGAAAAAGTGAGCCGTTCGGACTTGCGCGAGGCGATCGAGGCGGTGCTCGCCGGCCGCCCCCCGCGCGGCGACCAGATGGCTTCGATGGGCTGCAACATCAAATGGAAATGACCCGGCGCCCCAAGACGACTACGCCGCATCCGACGGACCTTCTGTTCAGGACGCCATCGGCGGCGACTTGTGACTTGTGCGTTAACAGGATCGATGAGCCATGACTTATCCGCCGCTTCGTTACGTTGAAGCTTTCCGCTTCGAGCACCAGGGCCGGCCGATGGTGCTCGTACGCGACCCCGAGGGGATCTGTAGCGAGGCGCTCGCCGTCCCGATACCGTTGTTTCTGATCATGAGCCTGCTTGACGGCCACCGCGACGCCCCCGCCGTCCAGGAGGCGGTCCGCCGCCTGACGGGCGGTCACATCATCCCCCTCGAGGAGATCGACCGCATCGTCGCCGATATCGACGCCCATTGCCTGCTGACCAACGAACGGTCGACGGCGCGCCGTCTGGAATTGGAAGCGGAATTCGCCCGGTTGCCCAACCGGCCGGCCAGCCACGCCGGCGGGGCTTATCCCGCCACGCCGGCCGAGTGCGCCCGCCACTTTGACGAATTGTTCGACGGCCTGACGGCGGTGCGGCCGGTCGCGCGCCCGCGGGGCCTCGTCGTGCCGCACATCGACTTCCGCGTCGGCGGCCGGACGATCGCCCGCGCCCTGGCGACCCTCGATCCATCCGCCCCCCCGCGCCTCTACATCATACTGGGCGTCGCCCACCAGCCGGCCCGCAACCTGTTTACTCTGACTGACAAATCGTTCGAGACGCCACTGGGCCTGGTCGAGACCGACCGCGAGGCCGCCGCGTCGCTGCGCGCGGCCTACGGCGCGGGCCGACTCGACGGCGAATACGCTCATCGCCTGGAGCACAGCATCGAGTTTCAAGCCGTGGCTCTGAAGCACCTGCACCGCCGAGCCAGCGGCCTGCGCATTCTGCCCATCCTGTGCGGGCCGCTGGTTGAGGAGATGCTGCCGGGCGATGGTGCGCCGTCGGCGCGCTCCGAGGTGGGCGACTTCATTGCCGCGCTCAAAGAAATCATCGCCCGCCACGACGGGGATGTCTGCCTGATCGCCAGCGTCGACCTGAGCCACGTCGGCCGAAAGTTTGGCGACGAGCGCGGCATCGACGACTTGCGCAAGCAATCGGTCGGCCTGGCCGACGAGCGAATGCTGGCGCACGTCGAGGCGATGGATGCCGAAATGTTTTTCAATCACTTCCGCGAAGACGGCAACGCCCGCCACGTCGACGCGGTGACGGCCGTCTACGTCCTTCTCCACGCCCTGGCCCCGGCCCGCGTCCAGCGCCTCGACTACGAGCAGTGGCACGAAACTGAAACCGACTCGATGGTCACCTTCGCGGGCGCGCGACCGGCCGCACCGCCGTCAGGCCGTCGAACAATTCGTCAAAGTGGCGGGCGCACTCGGCCGGCGTGGCGGGATAAGC
>JAMCWS010000337.1 GCA_023480605.1 bacterium | reverse complement strand
CCTCGACGACGGCGGGCGTCATGTAGACCGGCCGGCCGAGATATTCGCCCTGACCGGGAGCGCCGGCGAACTGCGCGGCGGGGACCTGATCGTCGAGCATCCGGTTGAAGCCGGCCTCGGGGCGCTCGGCCGAAGCGTAGCACGCAAAATCGCGCACGTCGCCCAGGTGCCACTTGCCAAAGTGCGCCGTCTTCCAGCCATGCTCGAAGAGGATCATCTCGGTCGAAGGAAAATCGGTTCCCTTGACGCCGTGGGGCGTGTTGATGTTGCCCAGGATGCCCGGTCGGTTGGGATCCGCCCCGCTCCAGAGTGAGGCGCGAAGGTGGTGGGGCCACTGGCCGCTGATGAGCGAGGCGCGGGTGGGCGAGCAATAGGGCACCGGCACGAAGGCGTTCTCGAAGAAAACCCCCTCGCGCGCCAGGCGGTCGAGGTTGGGCGTGTGCGCCACCGCGTTGCCCGCGGCCCCGAGCACTTTATAGCCGTGCTCGTCGGTCATGAGAAAGAGGATGTTGATCCCCTTGTCGGCGCCCGCCATCGCGGGCGCGCCGGCGGAGTGGCCGGCAAGGCCAAGGCTCGCGGCTCCGGCGGCCAGGCCGAGGGTGCGCAGAAATTCGCGTCGGGTCAGCATCGCTGGCGTTGTCCTTTCGGGTGTCCTTATTCTTTTGACGGATGATGCCGTCTCATACTCGCTACGTTCCCCCAATAGCGGTATTGGCCACATCCATGACGCTTTCGCCTGGTTTGGCAAACCTCGGACCACGCCGGTCGACGGCGGGTCATTCCGTGGGCGCCATCCGGCGGCGGCCTACTTCTTTGCCGCCCAGATCAAACAACAATTTCTTCGATTTGTGCAACATCTCTTTCGGTATCCTGACGATGATGCCGGTGGTGTAGGCATGTGGGAAAGTAGCCAGGTCGGGTCGCGGGAAATAACGAAGCTGAACCGGTTTGTCATCGAGCTACACGGTCAGCGGCTGACCCGGTTTGGCGGGATGCTTGGTCATGTAACGGGGCGCCGTCGTCGCCGTGGCGAAGGTTCCGGAGATCTTGTCGAATACCCGTTTCAGAATGACTCCCGACACTCCGCGCCAGGCGCCATTGGATCAATCCGCGGCCATCAGACGGTAGAGATCGAGCCGATTACCACCCGCGGTAAAAATCAACTTTCGCGGCTTGCGCAGCATTTCTTTCGGTATCCGGATGACCACGCCAGTGATATGCGCCGCTGAAAAGGTCGCCAGGTCGGGCCGCGGGATATAGCGCACCGGCACCGGTCGGCCGTCGAGGGTTACCACCAGCGGTTGGACCTCATCCATCAGAATCGCCCCCATCAGATAAAAGTCCCGGTCGGGCAGATAATGCAACGTGCCGTTGACGGGTTTGGGGACGGAGATAATCAACCTCGGCGTTTGCGGCTGGCCTGGATTGGCCATCGGTTTGGTGGCGTAGCGTGGCACGGCGGACGCCCCGGCAAATGTGTGGCCGATCTTGTTGAACACCTCATCCAAATAGTCGCCGGAAACTCTGGCCTCATAACGCTGGGCGCCGAGGCGCCGCTCTTGCCAGGGGGCGGTCGCCGTGGCGACTTCGCGATACGACGCGAGCCGGTCGCCTCCCAGCGTCAGATTCACGCTAAGTCGGGCATCGGGGGGCCGAATCGCGTGGGGCGGATAAAGATCCTGTTTGTATGTGTTGACGACGTCAATTCGCAACGGATAGGCGCCGCGCGCGACCGGCTTGCCCTTGACGGTCCATTCGTAGTTGATCATGACCGGTTTGCCATTCGTGGCGCGCGAGGGCAGGGGCCGCGGGCCGTTGTTGACGATTGTCACCGGCAGGCAATCCCGGTCCAGGTAGCGCCGGCACGGCAAATCCGGGTAATAAAGTGTCACATGATCCTCCACCTGCTGGCGTATCGCCGCGGCGGGGGCTGACGTGTTGAGAGCGATCGCGCCCGGTCCTCGCGAATACCTGGCCACCTGGATCTGCCGTCCCAGCGCGGGATCCCTGAAAGCGGATTGCAGGATGCTTTCGGTCTCGATCCCCATCCGCATCGTCATGATGTCCCAGCATCCGGTCTCATCGATGTAAAACGACCGATGCTCCATGTCGGGGCGCGCGGCTAGGATGTCCAGCATGATGTATCTTCGCTCGCGCATGTAGGCGAGGTCGTGCGTTATGCCGTACCAGGCGCAGGCCCCCAGCACCGCCAGAAGGACATACGGAGACCAACGAATCCAAGGCCGCGATCCGAAGGCCCGGCCATCGACCAGTGGAATGATCGCCAGCGCGTAAGCGGGTCCCAGACCGTGCCAGGCGTAAACCCAGGCCTGGATCACCGGGGTATAAATCACGCAGGCCAGGTAGAGGTAACCGGCGATATAGGCCGCAATAAATACGGCAAGCAGCTTCATTCGGTTCGGAATCGACGCCAGGAGGATGGTGGCCGCCACAAGCAGAACGGCGAAGTGGTTTCTAACTACGAACCGCGCATTGTAGTAGGCCCACTCCCGCGACATGAGGTAGCCGAGTGTCGCCGTTCGGCCAGCTTCATAATCCGAATAGATGAGCTTCCCCGCCACGAATGCAACCACGATTCCGGCGAGGACGAATGCGTATTCCACGTCATACTTCCTACCGCGCAGAATATGGACGTAGCCGACGGCGAACGGCATGACGACCAGCGAGGCCGGATGCAGGAAAAAGGCCGTTACCGGGCACAACACGCAACCGACGACCGTGGCCCATGCCGGCCAGGGTTTTGCGTTTTCGAGAATACCGACCAGCGGAAACAGCAGGGCGACACTGTGGCCGGCGTCCCATGGATAGATGGCTCCGTGAACCATGCCGGCGATGACATAGAGCAGCAGACCGAAGGCCAGATCCCGGCGCTTCAGGACGTGCAACAGGAAGGTCATGATTGTTAGATAATAGAGGCAATAACCGAGAAGATAGCCGATGGCCACGGCATTGGTGCTGAAACCCAGACGCGCGAGGATTACGGCGATGGATTCCAGGAAATAACGGGTGTACCGGTGGCTCGGTATGCCCGAAGCGCCGTTTCGCAGGACGGCGTACAACTGGCGCGCGTTGTCCCACAGCAGGCAGTCGCGGTAGTTGACGATGAAGAAAACGGCCCAGAACGCGATAAACAGGTAATAAAACTTCAGGGGAGTTTCATTCAACCCCGCGAAAACGCGCCGCAAAAGCCGGCCGGAGCCGGCGGACGGGGCGCCGCCCGCGAGGCCCGGCGCGCCGAACAACCCCGAGGGACTGGCCGCGACGGCTCCGCCGTCAATGGCCGTCACGGCCGCCAGGGGGCCGTCCGTCGCCTCGCGGCCATGGTAATGGATATTCGTCATGCCGGATTGGTCTCCCTGGACGGCCGCGTCCCCAGGCGTCCGGGTTTGGCGGCACGGATGTATATTTGCGGCCCCATGGGTATCAGGTCATGGACGAAGTAAGCGATATAGGCGGCGTTGAAAACAAACTTCATCTTCGGCGTCAGCGGGCCCTCCATGTAATTGGCGCGCACTTTGTCGAAAAAACGCCGGGTGATCCACTTCTGGAGCGAAAAGAGCGGGAACCCCCAGTTGCGCGCCTGGTCGATCGCGAAGCCGATGCCCTTGAGGCGTTCGACGAGTTCCGCCAGCCGGAAATGCTGCACGTGGCCGTAAAAGACATCCGGCGGGTCCATCGGGATGCCGGGGGTGGTCAGGATCAGCCGGCCGCCGGGCGCCAGGTGGTCGTAAAGCCAGGTCAGGATGGCCATGTATTCGGTGGTGTGTTCGATGACTTCGGTGCACACGGCCAGATCGATCGGCCGCTCCAGCGGGGGCGGGGAACCGGCGTATAAATACGGGCTCTCGATGCTTTTGCGCACTTCGGCGATGGCCGATTCGGAAACGTCGTAGCCGCCCAACCGATCGTCCTCCAGGGCGAGCCAGTCGCGGAGATGGACCAGGTTGATCCCCACGCCGCAACCGTAATCGAACACGAAGCGGGGCTTGGGAACGGCATATGCCCGCACGGCGTTTCGCAGGAAGCGGCGCCGATGCCGGTTGGTCGGGTGATTGAAGTAGATATCCATCGGCCCGGCCCAGTATTCGTCGTAATTGACGACGCCGATTTCGCGCATGCCGACCTTATTGGTATCGGGCGGTCTCACGGTTGCCTTTCGCTCGGGCAAAAAAGATTTTATTGGATGCGTGCCGGCGATCCGGCCGCGCGACGGGACGCGGGGCCGCGCCGCTCCGAGCAAGGGGCCGACCCACTTCGCGAAGGCCCGGCAAGCGCCGCGTCCCGGGTCTTTAAAAGCGACAATCGCATCCGTACCTCCTCATTTTCCAACGGTATATAAATCATCCTTCGCGTATCCGGCCGATC
>JAMCWS010000082.1 GCA_023480605.1 bacterium | reverse complement strand
GCCCGGGCGGGGCGCCGATCCCTTTCAGAACGTCGCTCGCGCGCCGCGCCAGTTGCATTGTGTCGCCGCGCGGCCGACCCAGCCACCCCGACTGGTTTTCCCGTCCCATCCGCAGTTCATCATCGACTCCCGCAAGAAAGGACTCGTCCTCGGCCGGCGCGGGAAAAAATTCGGCGTATCCCGAATCGGTAAGCGCCGCCTCCGCCAAGGCCAGCCGGTTGTAATTCGGAGGCAGCGGCCGGTTGCGCCACAACCCTTCGCTGTCCTTCGCCTGAAAAAGATTGTTGATATAACTGAAAACGGGCGCCCGGCCGTTCTCGTTCCAGAACCGATGACGGTTCATATTGTCGGACCATCTTCCCGCGTCGGGCTGGTTGAGTCCGAAAACGGCCTCGGTCTCGACGCCGTTGAGCAATCCGGTGGCACGTTGGCCCGTCGGCGCGTCCGCGCAGATGAACCGCCCCTCGCCAAGCCGATCCCGCAGCGCCCGCACGAATTCCACGCTGCCGGCTCCGTAGGTATTAATCCCGCCGATCCGGCCCATGTCCATGCGGCCGTCGGCGTCGCAGTCGGCGCGTCGCTCGTTCCCCATCTCGTTGCCGCTCAATGGCGGCGCGTCGTAGAGCACGTCGAATTCGATTCCATCGAAGGCCTTCAGTTCGCCGTCGGCGCCGAAACGGCGTCCCAGCGTTTCGGCCAGCGCCTCGATACAACGTCGCCCCTCGGCGTCGCGCGGGCAGAGGGTCGAAAAATTGTAATACCACTGGAGCGATTCGTATCCCGGCCCCACCGTGCAGTGAGCGGCCGCGCAGGCCCGCCCCGCACCGAAAGCCAGTGGTTGGGTTCCGTAAAGGCCCCGTTCGACGGTCAGCGTTCCCCGAGACGCGTCGATCCCGATTAATCGAACCTGTTCGCTCTGGCTCCAGTCCGGCCGCCCTTGCGCGTCCAGCACGCACAACCCGATGTCGTCGCCCAGATTGTGCCGGCGTCCCAGGCCCGTCTTGAAAAGCGCGGTGTCGCTGACCCGGATCCCGGTCTTTCCCGCCTGCGCGGGCACGTCCGACAGAATCGGTGCGCCGTTGTAATACAACCAATGGCCGGCAAATAATTCCTTCGCCATGAAATTCGGATTGACCGAGGTGCCGTCGTAATGCAGAAGGACGATCTGGTCGGGGTGCGCCTTCTTGAGGCGATTGAAAAACTCGAGCACGCGCGGATATCGCCCCGTCACGGCCTCGTCGAGCACTTTGCCCTGGATGCCCATCAGGCGGCTGTAGGTCCGGTCCCACGTGTCGAACGTGACATCCGGCTTCATCGCCGACGTTTCAAGCGCTCGGAAAAAGTGCGCGCGCGGATATGCGTTCCGCATGATCCGCAACGACGCCAAATCATGGCCTTCCGCCGTGGCAATCGACGCCGCGACGACAGCCATCAGGCCGATCAGACCGGCGGCGACTCCTCTTGGATCCATCGGTCACTTTACCTCTCAAGCGAAGGCTTCGGCACTTCGTCATACCCGCAAATTCGAGCGCCTCATGAAGAGCGATAGTAGAGTTCGGCCGCGGCGGCGGCAAACATTTTCCCGTCCGGCGGTGTCCTTTCGGGTAAAGACCCTTCGCGTCGCCACGGCGCGGCGCTCACCCGCTCGATTTCATCCGGCAAGCCGGGAGTCCGATTCATGTCATACCGCCATCAACCGCCCACTTTCATCTCCTTCGCGATCCTGCTGCTTTCCATGCTCCTAAGCGTGGCCTCGATCGCTCAGCCGCCCGTCCCTCCTCAAGGCGAGGCGCCCGCGAACCCCCCGCGCGCCGCGGCGATCGATCGCGTCATGCAACCTTACGGCGGGCCGGGCGATGACGGAACCGGGTCGATCGTCGATCGCACCACGCTCACGGGCAAGGTCATGTGCGGTTACCAGGGCTGGTTCGCCGCGCCGGGCGACGGCGCCGGCCGCGGCTTCTACCACTACCAGCGGCGCGGCGCCTTCGAACCCGGGCGCTGCACGATCGACTACTGGCCCGACGTCCGCGAACTCGATCTCGATGAGCGTTACGACACCCCCTTTCGCCACGCCGACGGCCGCGTGGCCCAGGTCTTCAGCGCGCAAACCCCCAAAACCGTCCAGCGCCATTTCCACTGGATGCGCGCGGCCGGCATCGACGGCGTTTTCGTCCAGCGTTTTGCCGGCGAGGTGAAGCACTCCGGCGGACTGCTTCAATTCACCACCGTCCTGGCCAATTGCCGCGAGGCCGCCAACCGCACCGGCCGCATCTACGCCGTCATGTATGATCTTTCTTCTCCCCGCCCCGGCAGCGTCGACGCGGCGATCGACGATTGGAAGCGCCTGGTCGATCAAATGCGGATCGGCCGCGACCCCGCCGACAAGGCATACCTGTTTCATCGCGGCCGGCCCCTCGTCGCCGTCTGGGGCGTCGGCTTCAGCGACGGCCGTCCCTACTCGCTGGACGATTGCGCCCGCCTCGTCGATTTCCTGAAAAACGACCCTTGTTATGGCGGCAACTCCGTGATGCTGGGCGTCCCCACCTGGTGGCGGACCCTCACGCGCGACAGCGTTGCCGATCCCCGCCTTCACGCCGTGCTCCAGCAGGCCGACGTGGTCAGCCCCTGGACGGTGGGGCGCTATCGCACCCCCCAGGAGGCCGCCGACCATATCCGCACGGTTTGCGGACCCGACCTGGCCTGGTGCCGGGAGCGCAGTCTCGATTACCTGCCTGTCGTGTTCCCCGGATTCAGTTGGCACAACATGAAACCCGACTCGCCCCTGGATCAGATCCCCCGCCTCAAGGGCCGCTTTTTTTGGGCGCAGTTCCAGGCCTTGCGCGGCCTCGGCATCGACTCAGCCTACGTGGCCATGTTCGACGAGATGGACGAGGGCACCGCCATTTTCAAGTGCGCCAACGATCCGCCCGTGGGCGCCAGCCCCTTCCTCACGTTCGAGGGCCTCTCCCCCGACTTCTACATGAAACTCGCCGGCCAGGGCGGCCGCCTGTTGCGCCGCGAGCCGTCCTCACCGGATGATCCGCTCCCGCCCGCAGACCCGGAAAAAAACTTGCCAACGGCCACCGGTCGATGATTGATAGGGGAGGCGCGATCGGCCCACGATCCGAATTCATAACACCGCGCCGTGGCCGTGAGCCACACGCCTCACAAACGGGTCCTTTCCATGTCCAAGCCACCCAACATCCTCTTCATCCTCTCCGACCAGCATAACGCCTCCCTGCTCGGCTGCGCCAGCCACCCCCTCGTCCGCACGCCCCATCTGGACCACCTCGCGGCCGACGGCGTCCAGTTCGACCAGGCCTATTGTCAGAATCCCCTCTGCGTCCCAAGCCGCGCCTCGCTGATCACCGGCCGTTATAGCCGCAGCCTGGGCATCTACGAAAACACCGACATCCAGCAGCCCAACGACGTCACTTTCCCCCGCGTGCTGGCCGAGGCCGGCTACCGTACTTGCATCATCGGCAAAACCCATTTCAACGGCGAGCAGTTCCACGGCTACCAGGAACGCCCCTACGGCGATTTCTATGGCCAGGGGCACCAGCCCGACCCCCGCCGCACGCCTGCGGCCGGCGCCGCCGGACTGGGCGGCCTGCTCGGTAATGCCGGCCCGACCGGCATTCCCCTGCCGCTCACCCAAACCGAGATCTGCGTCGCCGAGGCCGCCAAGTGGCTCCAGACCCACGTCGACCTCCGCCCCGCCCAGCCCTTCTGCCTGAGCCTTCATTTCGACAAGCCCCACTTCCCGGTACGGTGCCCGGCGCAGTATTTCGCCCATTATGACGGCCGCGTCCGCCCCCCCGACGTGCCCCCCGATTACGCCGCCCGCGCCGTCCCCTTCGTGCGCCGCGCGATGGAAACCTTCGGCTTCAAGGGAGAAGACGGCGCCCGCTATCTGGCCGCCTATTTCGGCTGCATCGAGTGGGTCGACGACGCCATCGGCCGCGTGCTCGCCGTCCTCGACTACCTCGGCCTCGCCGACGACACGCTGGTCATCTACACCTCCGACCACGGCGACCTGTGCGGCGAGAAAGGCGCTTGGAATAAAACACTCTTTTTCGATTCTTCCGCGCGCGTGCCGCTCCTCTGCCGCTGGCCGGGAAAGATCCCCGCCGGCCATCGCCTCGGCGACCTCGTCGGCTTGATCGACCTGTTCCCGACCCTCTGCGACGCCGCCGGCGTCCCGGCGCCGGCAACCTGCGAGGGTCTGAGCCTCCTGCCGCTCCTGCGGGGAACCGGCCCCCTGCCGCGCGCGCGGATCTTCTCCGAAAGCGCCTTTCTGCTGGCGCCAACCGAGTGCGGCTGCATGGTGCGCCGCGACCGCTGGAAATATTGCCTTTATCTCGATGGCGCCGAGGAACTCTACT
>JAMCWS010000071.1 GCA_023480605.1 bacterium | reverse complement strand
TCGTGGGGAAAGCGGTGTCGACCGTTTTTGGCGGGAATCCCCCGGGCAATTCCCGCTTGAAGGAGGGCGCGGTTCGGGCAAAGATTGAAGGGTGTCCGCAGGCCGACCGGGCGCCGGCAGCGCGACCGGCGCCGCTCCGGTCGCGCCGGCGCGAAAAGGCGGAGTCATCTTCCGGATTGGCGGTTTCATGAACAATCGTTCGAACAGCGACTCATCGCGGGCGATCACCCCGGGTGGCGTTCCCCCGGCGGGCGACGGCCTTTTGCTCGATGTGCGCGACTTGCAGACGTGGTTCGTCACGCGCGAGGCGACGACGCGGGCGGTCGACGGGGTCAGTTTTTCGATCACCAAGGGGCGCACCCTCGGCATGGTCGGCGAGAGCGGCTGCGGCAAGTCGGTCACGGCCCTCTCGATCCTGCGCCTGGTGCCCCAGCCCCCCGGGCGGATCGTCGGCGGCCGGATCGTTTACAAGGGGCGCAACCTGCTCGATCTGACCGAGAAGGAGATGCGCCACATCCGCGGCGAGCAGATCTCGATGATCTTCCAGGAGCCGATGACGTCGCTCAACCCGGTTTTCACCGTCGGCAGCCAGGTCGCCGAGGTCTACCGGGTGCACCGCGCGATGAGCCGGCGCGAGGCCTTCGACGCCGCCGTCGCGATGCTGGCCCGCGTGCGCATCCCCGACGCCGCGCGCCGCGCCCGCGAGTATCCGCACCAGATGAGCGGCGGCATGCGCCAGCGTGTCATGATCGCCATGGCCCTGGCCTGCAACCCCGACCTGCTCATCGCCGACGAGCCGACCACGGCGCTCGACGTGACCGTCCAGGCCCAGATCCTCAACCTGATGGACGAGTTGCAGGCCGAGTTCGGCTCGTCGATCATGATCATCACGCACGACCTGGGCGTGGTGGCCGAAACCAGCGACGACGTGGCGGTGATGTATGCCGGTCAGATCGCCGAGATGGCGCCGACCGACAAGCTCTTCGCCGCACCGCGCCACCCTTACACGCAGGGGCTCATGCGGTCGGTCCCGCGCCTGGATTGGGTCGAGGCCCGCCGCGCCTTGCAGCCCATCCCCGGTGCCGTGCCCGACCCGGCTCATTACCCACCCGCCTGCCGTTTCCACCCGCGCTGCCCTTACGCCACCGGGGAGTGCCGCACCGTCGCGCCCCAGCTCGAGCCCGCCGACACCCCCGACCACCTGGTGCGCTGCCTGCGCTGGAGGGCCATCGCCGCCGATCCCGACGCCGCGCGCACCCGCCCGCCCGATCCTGGGCGCCCGGTCGGCCGGGGCGCACCGCCGTCATCGTCTTAGTGTCGATTTGGCAGTCCAAGCCACACAGCGCGGCGGAGGGCCGCGCCGGCGCATTCCGCGAATCGCCGGATGAGGCACGTCAAATTCATTTGGCCTTGCGGGATTCTTCCGGCCCGAGTCAGCGGCGGGGGAAATCGAACGGCGCGGCGCGCGGCGGCGCGGCCTTCGCGCCGGCGAGCCGATGCACTTGGTTGGGTGCCACATCGAGTTCCCACTTACTGCCGGCGCTGTGGAGCGTGGCGCATTGCGTCTCGGGCGCGATGCCGACCAGTTCCAGCGCTTTCCCCTCCAAGTCCGTCACGACGCGAACGCCCGCGCCGCATGTGAAGGCCTCGCGGCCGCCAACCTCGCCGCGCAGCCGGCCTTTCTCGCAAGTCAAAGTATAAACGCGTTCGCCCCATCGCTGCGTGTAGGTGAAGTCGCCCCCGCCCTCGGCGAGGCCCGACCACCATACGCGGCCGTGTTCCACGTCGAGGTGAACCCCGTGCATGCGGGAGATGTATTCGAGGGCCGCGAGCGCCATCGGGCCGTATCCGTCGGCTTTCGGCCCCGACGGCGCGCCGGTCGTCGCGTCGAGTTGCTGCGGAAAAACGCAACCGTTGCGAATGAGCACCTCGAGCAGTTTCCGCCCGATGAGGGTAACCTCGGCGTAGTGGCCGTAGTTTTCGAGCGACCCGATCGCGCGCTGGTAGGTGAGTCCCTGCGGCTGGCCGCTCCAATCGTTGACTGGCGCATTGCGGTAAAGCGGTTCGCCGGCGGCGATGGAGACCAGCGGCACGGGCGTCCAGAACTCTTTGGGGTTCAGGAGGTGATCGCGGATAAAGGCGTCGGCCATTTCCTGGGTGAAGATGCCGTACCACATGCAGCGCAGGTTGTTGTGGACCAGTTCGGGCAGGCGGCGGCCGTGGCGGTCGCGGTCGTGGCAGGCGTGATTTTCCGGATCCCAAAGCTTTTCGATCAGCCGCCGCCGCACCTCCTCGGCGCAGTCCCGCCAAAACGCTTCGCGGCCGTTGCCCAGCTCGCGGGCGATCTTGGCCAGCGCGGCCCGCCCGGCGTAGCTGTAGGCCATGACGTCCATCGACGCGAACGGGACCAGAATCTCCTCGCGCGACGGCGCGGGCATCTTGTGGCGATACTGATCGCCCCAGTAATACGCGAAATGATCCGGATTATTCGGTTCAGGCAGGCCTTCGGCCCCCGGAGGCCGATCGAAAGGCCAGCGGTTGGGCGCGCCGCGCGTGATGAGCCGCGTGCTGGCGTCTTCGCCCGTGTCCCACACGCACCACGTCTCCAGGATGCCGTCGCCGTTGGAGTCGCGCGTGCGCCAGAGGTAGGCGTCGTGGGCTTCCAGGGCCGCGTATAGGCGTTGGAGATAATCTCTGTCCTTGCCAATCCAGAAATACATCCGCCACGCCGGCTCGGGGAAGCAATACCCCTGAAACATTTCATAATCGGCGAGGATATCGTGCTCCGGCCTCCACGTCATTCCCTCGGGCGGCTGCTTGTCCCGACCCGACTTGCGCGCGGCGTCTCCCGAGATGATCATTCCCGGCAGACGGCCGTCGGGGCGCTGGGCGAACATGAAAAGGCGCTGGTTGTTGAGCGCGACTTCAAGGTTCCGCTTGGCATACATCTCGCCGCCCATGGGCTGCGTTTCCAACCAGACGTTCGGATAGCCTCCGCCTTCGACCAGCGCCTTCATCTTCGGCGTAAACTGGACGATGTTCGCCGCCGCCTGCGTTTCGGCCGCGTCGTAAAGGCGCTGGAGGCCGGCGTCGGTGGTCCGGAACGACACGCTGGTTCCCAGCAGGATGACGGCCGCCAGCCGGTTGGCGGCCGTGGCGGGGAATGGGCGCGATTTGTTGTTCATGAATCCGGTCCGATTGCGGGATTGAGGCGTACAAGTTGAATATCGTGAATTGGATGGGGAGACACAATACCGAAATGCGCACCTGTCAACCCAAAGCAGGATTCTCCTTTTTCCGCAAAGTTGAAGTATCGGCATCCGTCCGGGTTTTTTGCGCAATAAAGTTTCTCACGCGAAACCGTAAAGACACGAATTATTTGTTTTGGATTGTTTGGCCGGAATACGCCTTGGCCGTTATCGCATCCCTGGCTGCCGCTTCGCCGCGCCGCGCCGGCGTGCCTTTGTGTGAAATCGATCGCGCGGAATCAGGGGGTGCCCCTCGCCGCGTTTGTTTTCGTTTGCCCGTCCCGCCGAGGGGAGGTATAAGAATGGTTTGATTTTCGCCCGAGGAGAGTGATTACGCACATGGCCGTCCGCTGGATCATCGCCGACGTCGACGGGTGCCTGACGCCCGAGGAATCGATCCCCTGGGACCTGGAGCGCTTCGTGGAACTGGCCCGCCTGACGCGCGCGGCCGCCGCGGGCCGGGGAACGCTGGCGCCCGTGACGCTTTGCACCGGCCGACCGCAACCTTACGTCGAAGTGCTGATGAAACTGCTCGATCTGCGCGCCCCGTGCATCTGCGAAAACGGCGCGGTCTTTTACACGCTCCACGACAACACGGCCCGCTATGGACCCGGGGTGAGCGAGGAAAAAATTCTCGGCCTGCGCGCCGTGCGCGCCTTCATCGAGCGCGAACTCCTGCCCGCCCATCCCGAACTGGTCATGCAATTCGGCAAGGAAGCGCAGATGTCGATATATTCCGAAAATCCGGTGATATTCGCCGCCGCCCAGCCTCGCATCGAGGCGTTCGCCCGCGCCAACGGCGGCCCCGAACTGGTCATCAACCGATCACACTATTACCTCAACATCTCGCTCGCCGGGATCAACAAGGGCCGCGCCTTGGGCCAACTTTGCGACGAACTGGCGGTCGGCCGCGCCGAACTGGCCGGCATCGGCGACACCGAAGGAGACCTGCCCCTGCGCGAGGCGGTCGGCTTTTTCGCCTGCCCGGCCAACGCCGTCGCCGGCATCAAGGCCATGGCCGATTACGTCTCGCCTTACCCGATGCTCGAGGGCGTGCTGGATATTTTGAAAAGACCGGAGTTTAAGCGAATCGAGTAGGTTCTCTTTCGTTTACGTGATCGTGATCGTAATCGATTGCGAATAC